>NZ_BCBQ01000077.1:0-32860 GCF_001320885.1 Pseudomonas sp. NBRC 111140 | reverse complement strand
CACTGGCCCCGGCGGGTATCTCGAACCCGCGTGCGCGCAGGTGGCCTGCCAGGTCGTCCTGATCAATCAAATCCGCATGCATCATGGCTGTTGTCCCTTTTATCGCTAAGAGAGTGCTGCTGTGATTTACGACCGATTCTGTGACGACCACGACATGCCCGCAACAACAGAATGCCGGCATGGCTGCTTTGGCTAAGAACAGGTCGTTTACGGCTAAATCCACCTGGCGGGAACTGCGCACACTCAAGCCATCTACAGCAACCGAGGGTTTGGTCACCCTCACTCATGCACAGTGGATGTTGCTCGCGCTTGGCCCCGGATGCTCACGGCTTTCCGGGGCTATTTTTTTCTTACCGTGCTGCAGGCAGCGATATCACCCGGCCCACGAACTCGGCCGGCGGCAGATCCTGCTGCTGTTCCAGCAACCCTTGCAGCAACCCGGCACTCTGCTCACTGAACGGCGCCGCCTTTGGCCCCGCCAGGTCCACATGCAGCAGCATCTGCTCACTGGCCGCCAGCACCTGGTCGAACCCGGCCCGGTGCAGGCTGTGGTAGACATGCAGGCGCTTGCGATCGCAACCGATGATCTGCGTCTGCACCCACACCTCGGTGCCTAGCTTTACTTCATGCAGGTAGTTGATGTGCGCTTCCAGGGTGAACAACGAATTGCCACTCTGCCCACGGCTGTCGGCATCCAGGCCGATGCGCTCCATCAGCGCATCGGTGGCGTAGCTGAAGATCAGCAGGTAGAAGGCATCGCGCAGATGCCCGTTGTAATCGACCCAGTCCTCCTGGACTGGGGTGCGGTAAGTGATCAGTGCAGGCATTGCGTGGTCCTCAGTCGCCGAAAGCCATGCCGTGTTTGGCCTTGCTGGTTTTCACCGCTTCCAGCACCGCCAGCAGCGTGTCATCACGGTAGCGCTCAAGTGCGGCGATGCTGCGTTCACCCAGTTGTTCAGAAGTGCCGTCTACCACATCGTCGATCAACTGGTCGGTCAGCTCCGGTGCTGGCAAGTAGGTCCAAGGCAGTTTCAGCGCTGGGCCGAACTGCGACATGAAGTGGCGCATGCCGGCATCGCCACCGGCCAGAGTGTAGGTGAGGAAGGTACCCATGAACGACCAGCGCAAGCCGGCGCCAAAGCGGATCGCATCGTCGATCTCGCCGGTAGTCGCCACACCGTCGTTGACCAGGTGCAGCGCCTCGCGCCACAGCGCTTCGAGCAGGCGGTCGGCGATGAAGCCTGGCACTTCCTTGCGCACATGCAGTGGGCGCATGCCGAGGGTGGTGTAGATGGTTTTTGCCGCTTCGATGGCTTCTGGCGAGGTGCGGTTGCCGCCGACGATTTCTACCAGAGGCAGCAAGTAGACTGGGTTGAACGGGTGACCGACCACGCAGCGCTCAGGGTGAGTGGACGACTCGTAGAACTCGCTGGGCAACAGGCCCGAAGTGCTTGAGCCGATAATCGCGTCAGGCTTGGCCGCCGCGCTTATCTTCGCGTGCAGGTCGAGCTTGAGGTCCAGTCGCTCTGGTGCGCTTTCCTGGATGAAGTCGGCGTCGCGCACGCATTCGTCGATGGTGGCCACGAACCTCAGGCGGTCTTGTGATGCGCCAGGTGCCAGGCCTTGCTTTTCAAGCGCCGGCCAGGCATTGGCGATACGTTTGCGCAGGGCTTGTTCGGCGCCGGGGGCCGGGTCCCAGGCGACCACGTCCAGGCCATGGGCGAGGGCGCGGGCGACCCAGCCGCTGCCGATCACGCCGCTACCCAGGGCGGCGAAAGTCTTGATCTCGGTGATGAAGGGCATATCGGTCTCCTGAAAAGATCAGCGGCGCTTGAGGTTCATTTTTTCCCGGCCTTCTGCCGGGCTGAGTACACGGCCACCCATGCGGGTGATGATCTCGGCTGCGCGTTCCACCAGTTGGCCGTTGCTGGCCAGTACACCACGGTCCAGGTACAGGTTGTCTTCCAGGCCGACCCGCACGTTGCCGCCCAACAGCACCGCTTGCGCTGCCATGGGCATTTGCATGCGGCCGATGCCGAAGCCAGCCCAGGTGACGTTGGCTGGCAGGTTGTCGACCATGGTTTTCATGGTGGTGGTGTCGGCCGGCGCGCCCCACGGGATGCCCAGGCACAGCTGGAACAGCGGGTCTTCGAGCAGGCCTTCCTTCATCATCTGCTTGGCGAACCACAGGTGGCCGGTGTCGAAGATTTCCAGCTCGGCCTTCACCCCCAGTTCGGTGATGCGCTTGGCCCCGGCGCGCAGTTGTGCGGGGGTTGAAACGTAGATCGAGTTGCCGTCACCGAAATTGAGCGTGCCGCAGTCGAGGGTGCAGATTTCCGGCAGCAGCGCCTCGACGTGGGCCAGGCGCTCCAGAGGGCCGATCAGGTCGGTGCCTGGGCCGAACTCCAGGGGCGTTTCACCGGGGCCGATTTCCAGGTCGCCGCCCATGCCGGCAGTGAGGTTGACGATGATGTCCACATCGGCTTCGCGGATGCGTTCCATGACTTCGCGGTACAGCGCCACGTCGCGGCTGAAGCGGCCGGTTTGCGGGTCGCGGACGTGGCAGTGGACCACGGTGGCACCGGCTTTGGCGGCTTCGACGGCGGATTCGGCGATCTGCTTGGGGGTGACCGGGACCAGGTGGCTTTTCGAGGCGGTGTCGCCAGCGCCAGTGAGGGCGCAGGTGATGATGACGTCGTGGTTCATGGTGCGGTTCCTTGTGGTGTCTGTGCTGGCCTTTTCGCGGGCAAGCCCGCTCCCACAGGGTCAGCAGTGACCCTGAACTTGGCGCTGTACCTGTAGGAGCAGCCTTGTGCTGCGAAAGCGCCGGATCAGTTAGCGGTAAGCTTCAGATTGTCCGCAGCCGGCTTGCCATCGAAGGTGGTCACACCCTCAAGCCAGCGGGCCTTGTCGTCGGGGTGGTCCTTGAGCCATTGGCGGGCCGATTCCAGCGCATCCTTGTGGTCGAGCAGCGGCTGCATCATGCGGCTCTCGTCCTCGGCGCTGAAGTTCAGGTTGGCCAGCAGGCGGTGGGCATTGGGGCAGCGTTCGGCGTAATCCGGCGCAGTCACCGTCCACACCGTCGCGCGGCCTTCGTCAGGGCCGAGCGCATCCTGGCTGTCACCCAGGTAGGCCATGTCGATGTTCACGTTCATCGGGTGCGGCGCCCAACCGAAGAACACCACGGCTTCCTTGCGCCGCACGGCGCGATCGACGGCGGCCAGCATGCCGGCCTCGCTGGACTCGACCAGCTGGAACTTGCCCAGGTCGAACTGGTTCTTGGTGATCATCGCCTTGATCTGGGTGTTGGCACCGGAGCCGGGTTCGATGCCATAGATCTTGCCACCCAGCTCTTTCTCGAACTTGTGGATGTCGGCGAAGGTCTTCAAACCCTTGTCGTAGAGGTATTTCGGTACGGCCAGGGTGGCGCGGGCGTCCTCCAGGCTTGGCTTGTCCAGTACTTTGACCTGGTTAGCATCGACGAACGGGGTAATGGTTTGGGTCATGATCGGGTTCCAGTAACCCAGGAACATGTCCAGGCGTTTGTCGCGTATGCCGGCGAAGATGATCTGCTGCGAGGCGCTGGTCTGTTTGGTCTGGTAGCCCAGGCCATCGAGCAGCACCTGGGCCATGGCGCTGGTGGCGATGACGTCGGTCCAGTTGACCACGCCCAAGCGGACGTTTTTGCAGGCCGCAGGCTCTGCGGCGAAAAGCGGGGAAGTGGCGATGCTGCTCAGGGCAAGGGTCAACAGGCTGCGGCGGATCAAGCTGTGCATGGTGGCTCTCCATCGGCAGTGCATATTGTTATGGGTTCCGACCTCTCTGGGCCGTGTGAACACGCTACGCTGCTGGCAGGGTGAAAAATCGCACCCTGGCGACCAACAGTTGCACGGAGGCGACCACCTTTGCCGTGGAGCATGCAATGCCGCAAATCATTCATTTCCTGTTGTTGCCAGGCTTCTCGGCAATGGGCTTCATCAGTGCCCTTGAGCCACTACGGGTGGCCAACCGCTTCAAAGGCCCGTCCTATCGCTGGCAGGTGCTGAGCCTGGACGGTGGCGCTGTGCAGGCCAGCAATGGCATGTCGGTGAACGCCGATGCGGCGTTGGCGGCCGGCGAGCCGGGCGGCATCTTGCTGATCGTGGCTGGCTTCGACCCGTTAGCCTGCTATGGGCCGCCACTGCAGCAGGCGCTGCGCCGCCTGGACCATGACGGGGTGATTCTGGGCGGCATCGATACCGGCGCTGTGGTGCTGGCGGAAGCTGGCTTGCTCGATGGCCACCGGGCTACCGTGCATTGGGAGGCGCTGGAGGCGTTCAAGGAAAACTACCCGAGCCTGCAGGCAACCCAAGAGCTGTTCGAGATCGACCGACGGCGCATCACCTGTGCTGGCGGCACGGCATCGATCGACCTGATGCTCGACCTGATTGCACAGGCCCATGGCAGCGAGCTGGCGGTGCAGGTGTCGGAGCAGTTCGTGCTCGGGCGTATCCGCCAGCGACAGGACCATCAGCGCATGCAGATTGCCAGCCGCTATGGCATCAGCAACAAGAAACTGGTGAAGGTGATTGGCGAAATGGAGCGCAACACCGAGCAGCCGCTCAATACCCAGGTGCTGGCTGAAGCGGTGCAGGTGACCCGGCGCCAGCTGGAGCGGCTGTTTCGTGTGCACCTGGACGACACACCCAGTGGGTTTTATTTGCGCCTGCGGTTGGACAAGGCGCGGCAGCTGTTGCGCCAGACCGACATGAGCGTGCTGGAGGTGGGGGTAGCCTGCGGGTTCGAGTCCGCTTCGTACTTTACCCGCTGCTACCGGGCGCGGTATCAGCGTTGCCCGCGGGAGGATCGCTTGGCTCGGGCGCTATGAGGGTCTTGGGCAGCCCCAAAACCTGGGGCCGCTTTGCGGCCCTTTCGCGACCCAGGGCCGCTCCCACGTCATCGGCAGCCCCTATTGCTGACCAATGCTCTGCAGGTATTCCGACCGGTCATCACTGCGCTGCGCCACGCAGGTATCCCAAGCCGCCTGGAACGCCTTGCTCCCTGGCTTTTCGGCATAGGTCTCGACCTTGCAATCCGCATCGCGCAACTGTGTCCACAGTTTTTCGGCCGCGTCCATGCGCCCGATCAGCGCGGTGGCCTGGTCGCCTTCTTCGGCATATTGATCGCGGATGCGCTGGATCAGGTCGTCATACGCCGCTTTCAGTTCGCGCTCGGCAGTCTGCTTGTTGAACGCCGCGCACGCGTAGGTCTGCTGGTCGGTTTCGACGTTGTCGCACGGGGTGCTTTCTTCCTCGCCGGCCTGGGCGCCCGATACGACAGCCAGCAGTACCAGCCATGCCAATGATTTCATCCGTTTTCTCCTCAACAGGCTGACGAATCGCAGGGATTCTCGCTCAGCCGAGGGCAAGGCGGTAGCTCTCTGACGAAATGTTCATAAAGCAGCCAGAAAGGTCGTTATCGAGACTGTCTCTCATCGCCAGGCGCCGCGCCAGAGGGCGTGTTGTCGCGCGTTGACGCTTTCGGCAAACCCCCTGTCGTTTTTGCATCGGGGCGCCTTTGGGCACAGGCATATGCTGGCCCCAAAGCGCCGGCACAAGGTTTGGCGCCAACCATTCAATAAAAGGGGACAGCCTGATGAGCCCAGCCGAACTTCATGCCGACAGCATCGTCATCGACGGCCTGATCATTGCCAAATGGAACCGCGAGCTGTTCGAGGACATGCGCAAAGGCGGGCTGACCGCGGCCAACTGCACGGTGTCGGTCTGGGAAGGCTTCAAGGCTACCGTCGACACCATCGCCGCCAGCCAGAAGCTGATCCGCGACAACAGTGACCTGGTCATGCCGGTGCGCACCACCGCCGACATCCGCAAGGCCAAGGAACTGGGCAAGACCGGCATCCTCTTCGGCTTCCAGAACGCCCACGCGTTCGAAGACCAGATCGCCTATGTGGACGTGTTCAAGCAACTGGGCGTGGGCATCGTGCAGATGTGCTACAACACCCAGAACCTGGTAGGCACTGGGTGCTACGAGCGTGACGGCGGCCTGTCGGGCTTCGGTCGTGAGATCGTCGCGGAAATGAACCGCGTAGGCATCATGTGCGACCTGTCCCACGTCGGCTCCAAGACGTCCGAAGAAGTCATCCTCGAATCGAAAAAGCCGGTGTGCTACTCGCACTGCCTGCCCTCGGGCCTGAAAGAACATCCGCGCAACAAGTCGGACGAAGAGCTGAAGTTCATTGCCGACCACGGTGGCTTCGTTGGCGTGACCATGTTCGCGCCGTTCCTGGCCAAAGGCATCGATTCGACCATCGACGACTACGCCGAAGCCATCGAGTACACCATGAACATCGTCGGTGAAGACGCCATCGGTATCGGTACCGACTTCACCCAGGGCCACGGCCAGGACTTCTTCGAGTACCTGACCCACGACAAGGGCTACGCCCGACGCCTGACCAACTTCGGCAAGATCATCAACCCGCTGGGCATCCGTACCGTGGGCGAATTCCCCAACCTCACCGAAACCTTGCTCAAGCGCGGCCACTCCGAGCGCGTGGTGCGCAAGATCATGGGCGAGAACTGGGTCAACGTCCTCAAGGACGTCTGGGGCGAGTAAGCCGCTCTCCAAGCCTGATAGCCCCTGCCAGCAACGCCGGGGCACCCAAATAAAAATTTTTATGGAGTTGAGTTTCCATGGCCAAGATCGCCCCGCAATTGCCAATCGAAGTCGACAGCGAAACCGGTGTCTGGACCAGCGACGCCTTGCCGATGCTGTATGTGCCGCGCCATTTCTTCGTCAACAACCACATCGGCATCGAGGAAGTGCTGGGCGCTGACGCCTACGCCGAGATCCTCTACAAGGCTGGCTACAAGTCCGCCTGGCACTGGTGCGAAAAAGAGGCCGAATGCCATGGCCTGGAAGGCGTAGCGGTGTTCGAGCACTACATGAAGCGCTTGAGCCAGCGTGGCTGGGGCCTGTTCGAAATCCAGGACATCGACCTGGATAAAGGCACCTGCAGCGTCAAGCTCAAGCATTCGGCGTTCGTGTACGTGTATGGCAAGTGTGGCCGCAAGGTCGACTACATGTTCACCGGCTGGTTCGCCGGCGCGATGGACCAGATTCTCGCTGCCCGCGGCAGCAAGATCCGCACCGTGGCCGAACAGGTCTACGGCGGGTCGGAAGAAGGCCACGAAGATGGCCTGTTCGTAACAAAGCCGTTGTAAGCCGGAGATAGCGTCATGGCATTCGAAGCAATGTTCCAGCCGATTCAGATCGGCAAGCTGACCATCCGCAACCGTGTGCTCAGCACCGCGCACGCCGAGGTCTACGCCACTGACGGCGGCATGACGACCGACCGCTACGTGAAGTACTACGAAGAAAAGGCCAAGGGCGGCATCGGCCTGGCGATCTGCGGCGGTTCGTCCGTCGTCGCCATCGACAGCCCGCAGGAATGGTGGGCGTCGGTCAACCTGTCGACCGACCGCATCATCCCGCACTTCCAGAACCTGGCCGACGCCATGCACAAGCATGGCGCCAAGATCATGATCCAGATTACCCACATGGGCCGTCGCTCGCGCTGGGACGGCTTCAACTGGCCGACCCTGATGTCGCCGTCGGGTATCCGTGAACCCGTGCACCGCGCCACCTGCAAAACCATCGAAGTGGAAGAGATCTGGCGGGTGATCGGCAACTACGCGCAGGCTGCGCGTCGTGCCAAAGAGGGCGGCCTGGACGGTGTGGAACTGTCGGCGGTGCACCAGCACATGATCGACCAGTTCTGGAGCCCGCGGGTCAACAAACGTACCGACGAATGGGGCGGCACCTTCGAAGGCCGCATGAAGTTCGGCCTGGAAGTCCTGAAAGCCGTGCGCGCCGAGGTCGGTGACGACTTCTGCGTGGGCATGCGTATTTGTGGCGACGAGTTCCACCCTGACGGCCTCAGCCACGAGGACATGAAGCAGATCGCCGCGTACTACGACAGCACCGGCATGCTCGACTTCATCGGTGTGGTTGGCTCGGGTTGCGACACCCACAACACCCTGGCCAACGTCATCCCCAACATGAGCTACCCGCCGGAGCCGTTCCTGCACCTGGCGGCCGGTATCAAGGAAGTGGTCAAGGTCCCGGTGCTGCATGCGCAGAACATCAAGGACCCGAACCAGGCCACGCGCATCCTCGAAGGCGGCTATGTGGACATGGTCGGCATGACCCGTGCGCACATGGCCGACCCGCACCTGATCGCCAAGATCAAGATGGGCCAGATCGACCAGATCAAACAGTGCGTCGGTGCCAACTACTGCATCGACCGCCAGTACCAGGGCCTAGATGTGCTGTGCATCCAGAACGCCGCGACCTCCCGTGAATACATGGGCGTGCCGCACATCATCGAGAAAACCACCGGCGTCAAACGCAAGGTGGTGGTGGTTGGCGCCGGCCCTGCCGGCATGGAAGCGGCCCGGGTGGCTGCCGAGCGCGGCCACGACGTGACCCTGTTCGAGAAAAAAGACCAGATTGGCGGGCAGATCACCATCGCCGCCAAGGCCCCGCAGCGTGACCAGATTGCCGGTATCACCCGCTGGTACCAGCTGGAGCTGGCGCGCCTGAAAGTGGACCTGCGCCTGGGTACCGCCGCTGATGTGGCCACCATCCAGGACCTGCGCCCGGACGTCATCGTACTGGCGGTAGGCGGGCATTCGTTCCTGGAGCAGAACGAGCACTGGGGCGCTGCCGAAGGCTTGGTGGTCAGCAGCTGGGATGTGCTCGACGGCAAGGTTGCACCGGGCAAGAACGTGCTGGTGTACGACACCATCTGCGAGTTCACCGGCATGTCGGTGGCCGATTTCATCGCCGACAAGGGCAGCCAGGTCGAGATCGTCACCGACGACATCAAGCCGGGCGTGGCCATGGGCGGCACCACTTTCCCGACCTACTACCGCAGCATGTACCCCAAAGAAGTGATCATGACCGGCGACATGATGCTGGAAAAGGTCTACCGCGAAGGCGACAAGCTGGTGGCGGTGCTGGAGAACGAATACACCGGCGCCAAGGAAGAACGCGTGGTCGATCAGGTGGTGGTGGAGAACGGCGTGCGGCCTGATGAGGAGCTGTACTACGCGCTGAAGGATGGCTCACGCAACAAGGGCCAGATCGATGTGGAGGCGCTGTTTGCCATCAAGCCACAGCCGATCCTCAGCCAGCCGGGCGAAGGTTACCTGCTGTATCGCATTGGCGACTGCGTGGCCCAGCGCAACGTGCATGCAGCGATCTACGACGCCTTGCGCCTGTGCAAGGACTTCTGATCGCACCGCCTTTCTAGAGGCGGGACTGGCCCCCTGTGTAGGAGCGGCCTTGTGTTGCGAAAGGGTCGCGTAGCGGCCCCAAGATCGCCATAGCAGCATAGATTTTGGGGCCGCTACGCAGCCCTTTCGCGACACAAGGCCGCTCCTACATGGGGTCCGCGCTGGCCTTCGGGGTGGCGCAAGAATCTAGCTGTTGTGGGAGCCTCCCATGTTGAACACCCTTCTACCCATCCTGCTGTTCGCTGCCCTTGGCCTGGCAGTGCTCGGCGCCCTGCGCCGGGTGCGCATGTGGCGGCGTGGCCGAGCCGCCAAGGTCGACCTGATAGGTGGCCTGCTGGCCATGCCGCGCCGTTACCTGGTGGACCTGCACCACGTGGTCGAGCGCGACAAGTACATGTCCAAGACCCACGTGGCCACGGCGGGCGGCTTCGTGCTGTCGGCGGCCTTGGCGATCCTGGTGCACGGCTTCGGCCTGCAGAGCAAAATCCTCGGCTACGCATTGCTGGTGGCCACGGTAATCATGTTCAGCGGTGCCATCTTTGTCTTCAAACGCCGCCTCAACCCGCCTTCGCGCCTGTCCAAGGGCCCGTGGATGCGCCTGCCGAAAAGCCTGCTGGCGTTTGCCGCGAGCTTCTTCATCGCCACACTGCCGGTCGCTGGCATCCTGCCGGCCAATACCGGCGGCTGGGTGATGGTCGTCGTGCTTGGCCTGGGCGTACTGTGGGGCGTGTCGGAGCTGTTCTTCGGCATGACCTGGGGCGGCCCGATGAAGCACGCCTTCGCCGGTGCCCTGCACCTGGCCTGGCACCGCCGTGCCGAGCGTTTTGGCGGCGGACGTTCTACCGGCCTCAAGCCACTGGACCTGGAAGACCCGAATGCTCCGCTGGGCGTTGAAAAGCCGGTGGACTTCACCTGGAACCAGCTGCTGGGCTTCGATGCCTGCGTGCAGTGCGGTAAATGTGAGGCCATGTGCCCGGCCTTTGCCGCTGGCCAGCCGCTGAACCCGAAAAAACTCATCCAGGACATGGTCATCGGCCTGGCCGGGGGTACTGACGCCCAGTTCGCCGGCAGCCCGTACCCTGGCAAGCCGATTGGTGAACACGGCGGCAATCCGCACCAGCCGATCGTCAATGGCCTGGTCGACGCCGAAACGCTGTGGTCGTGCACCACCTGCCGTGCCTGCGTCGAGGAATGCCCGATGATGATCGAGCACGTCGATGCCATCGTCGACATGCGCCGCCACCTCACCCTGGAAAAGGGCGCCACCCCGAACAAGGGTGCCGAGGTGCTGGACAACCTGATCGCCACCGACAACCCTGGCGGCTTCGCCCCTGGCGGGCGCATGAACTGGGCCGCTGACCTGAACCTGCAACTGCTGTCGGAGGTGCAATCCACCGAAGTCCTGTTCTGGGTGGGCGATGGTGCCTTCGACATGCGCAACCAGCGCACCCTGCGCTCGTTCGTCAAAGTGCTCAAGGCTTCGGGCGTGGACTTCGCCGTGCTTGGCCTGGAAGAGCGCGACAGCGGTGACGTGGCGCGCCGCCTGGGCGACGAAGCGACCTTCCAGCAACTGGCCAAGCGCAACATCCAGACCCTGGGCAAGTACAAGTTCCAGCGCATCGTCACCTGCGACCCACACAGTTTCCATGTGCTGAAGAACGAATACGGCGCCCTGGGCGGCGACTACCAGGTGCAGCACCACAGCACCTACATCGCCGAACTGATCGCGGCCAAGAAGCTCAACCTCGGCCAGCACAAGGGCGGCAGCGTCACCTACCACGACCCGTGCTACCTGGGCCGCTACAACGGCGAGTACGAAGCCCCGCGCGAAGTGCTCAAGGCGTTGGGTATCGAAGTGCGCGAGATGCAGCGCTCGGGCTTCCGCTCCCGTTGCTGCGGTGGTGGTGGCGGTGCGCCGATCACCGACATCCCTGGCAAGCAGCGTATCCCGGACATGCGCATGGACGACATCCGCGAGACCGAGGCCGAGTTGGTGGCCGTGGGTTGCCCGCAGTGCACCGCCATGCTCGAAGGTGTGGTCGAGCCGCGCCCGCAGATCAAGGACCTGGCCGAGCTGGTGGCCGACGTGCTGATCGAAGAGGACGCGCCCACTGGCCCAAAGCCGCAAACGGCTAAACGTGAACCAGCGGAGGTGCACTGATGAGCGACATTATCCGCCGCGACCCACGCGCCGAGTGGATCGCCCGTAACCGCCTGCACCCGCTGCATGCGGCAATGCAGACACAGCAAACTCGCTGGATGGGGCCCAACGGCATCCTCCGCAAGAACCCCCATGCGATCGCCGCAGGCTTCATTGGCCCTGCCGGCATCAAGCGTATCGACCGCAGCGGCGCCCAGCAGGGCACCGGTGTGGGCGGGCGTCGCACGGCGGCCGCCGAGGTCACGCTGCCACTGCATCAGGTACCGGCACCGGCGTTCTACATCGCCGTGGTACCGGACATGGTCGGTGGCCGCCTGAGCAGCCACGACCGCGACCTGCTTGGCCTGGCCCACAGCCTGGCCGGCAGCGACGGTGCGGTGCTGGCGGTGGTTTTCAACGAGCACAAGGAAAGCAACTTTTCCACAGCCGGGGTCGACCGCCTGCTGGTCATCGAGGGCGAGGCTTTCGAAGGTTATGCACCAGAGCAACTGGTACAAGGCCTGCGGGCTGTGGATAACCAGTTCACCCCGCGCCACTGGCTGTTGCCCGACAGCCGCACCGGTGGCGGCGAACTAGGTCGGCGCCTGGGCGCCGCGCTGGGTGAGCGCCCGGCGACGCGGGTGTGGCAGGTCAAGGATGGTCAATGCATTGGCCGCGCCGGTGCCGGCCAGCAAGACCTGCAACGCGCTGTGCCGCGCCTGATCCTGGCGTCGGCCGAGTGCGCCGAGCCCGTCAGCGAAACCCGCCACGAAGCCTTGCCGGTGGAGTTGTCCACAAGCGTGGCGCGCAGCCTGTCGCGTATCGAAGACCTCGGCTCGGTGGCCGTGGACCCGGCCACCATTGCCATGGCCGAGGCCGAGTTCATCGTCTCGGGTGGTAACGGGGTCAAGGACTGGGACCTGTACCACCAGGCCACCGCTGCCCTCGGGGCTACCGAAGGCGCTTCGCGGGTGGCGGTGGACGACGGGTTCATGCCGCGCAACCGCCAGGTGGGTGCCACCGGTACCTGGGTCACCGCGCGCGTGTACGTGGCTGTGGGTATCTCGGGCGCGATCCAGCACCTGCAGGGTATCGGTGCCTGCGACAAGGTGGTGGCGATCAACATGGACCCGGGCTGCGACATGATCAAACGGGCCGACCTGTCGGTAACTGGCGACAGTTCGGCGATTCTCAAGGCGCTGATCGAGGCTGTGGACAACTTCCGCAGCGGCGGCCAGCGCGACGCGGCATAAGGGCACGAGCATGAGTACGAAAGTGATCAGCCTGGTTTCCATCGGTGCCCACCCAAGCTCTGGCCGCGCCCGCCGCGCCGAGCAGGATGCCCGCGCCGTGGAACTGGGTTTGCAACTGGCTGGGGATAACTTGCAGGTGGTGCATGCCGGCGACCCACAGGAAGAGGCGCTGCGCGCCTACCTGGGCATGGGCCTGGACCATCTGGATGTGCTGGAGCAGCCGGCTGGTGCCGATGTGCTGGGTGTGCTGGGGGATTACCTGCGCGATGCCGGGGCACAGCTGGTGCTGACAGGTAGCCAAGCCGAAACGGGTGAAGGATCGGGCATGTTGCCGTTTCTGCTGGCCGAAAAGCTCGGCTGGCCGTTGATCGTGGGGCTGGCCGAGGTGGAGTCGATCGACAATGGCACCGCCCAGGTATTGCAGGCGCTGCCGCGTGGCCAGCGGCGCCGGCTGAAAGTGCGCCTGCCGTTGCTGGCGACTGTGGATAACGCGGCGCCCAAGCCGCGCCAGAGTGCCTTCGGGCCGGCGCGTCGGGGTGTACTGGCGGCGCGCAATGTGGCCATCGTTGACGATGAACTGCTGGCTGAGGCCGAGCTGCAACCGGCGCGCCCGCGGCCAAAGCGGCTGAAGGTGATCAAGGCCAAGAGCGGTGCGGACCGGATGAAGGCGGCAACTGCCAAGGCCAGTGGTGGCGGCGGCAAGGTGCTGAAGGATGTTTCGCCACAGGAAGGCGCCGAGGCCATCCTCAAGTTGCTGGTGGAAGAGGGCGTGCTGCGCTGAAGCCAGAGGCTTGGAGGTCTTTTGTGGGAGCGCACAAGGCCGCTCCCACATCCCATTCACAGTATCGATCGAATGCTTTTGCCCACCAAATCTGTTTGCCAAGTTGTGGATAAAGTGTTGGCGCATGGCTGCAGCCCTTGTATGGCGATGCCTTCAAGTAGTTGATCGAAAAACGATCAAGCTTCACCCAGTCTTTGCATGGGTGCTTTTCAGAATTCTCATGGTTCTTGCCCACAGTCGCTGTTAGTCGGTCTGTGGATAATCTGTTCGATAGCGGCTAAAAGCCCCATAAATACTGGGTTTCATGGCGTTGATCAAAAAACGATCATTCAGACGATAAAGTCTTTGAATTGTTGAAAATTATAACGTCTGGATAAGTTATCCACAGCCCCCTCAGTGAGAGTATGCAGTTACCAACAAAGTCTGTTGGCTGAGCTGTGGACAAGGTGTATGGAAGACGCTAGACGCCGCTTGAATCGTGGCTTGTAGGGTTTTGATCAAATATTGAACTACACCTGGGGATCAATTGGGTTGGGCACAGGTTGACTCAGCATTTGCTGATACCTTCTGGAGCTGTGGATAAAGCCCACCGAACTGTCATTTCTACCAGTTAGAAACAGCCATACACAGTGCTACTGTGAGTCGTCATCATAAATGAGGTTCTCGCATGAATTGCAGGTACTTGCTGGCGCTCGACAAGCAAGCATCGAACCTGGGCGGGCCAGGATGCGCTGTCAGAGTTTACCTACCGTATGGCTTCCTACGAGATCGCGAAGGGGCGCTTTTGTGTTTTGCCGCTCAACCGCTGGATCTGCTGACCGGCTGTTATCACCTTGGCAATGGCTACCGGGCTTACAATCCTGTTTTGATGCGTTTTCACGCCCAAGACTCCCACAGCCCTTTCGGTAAGGGTGGACTGAATGCCTATGCATATTGCGGTGGTGATCCAGTCAACCGCCACGATCCGACGGGTAAGGTGTCCGAGTGGGCCACGCTATCCTTGCGAGGCTTGAGCATGGCGTCGAACACAGTAACGTTGACCTATAATTTTTTGGGGCCGACGCCAACCAATCGCGTGGGGCTCAATGCTTCACGAATCAGTACTTTCGGATCTGTATTGAGCCTTGCGAGTTCAGGTGCCCAGTTCGCCGGCGTCGAGAGTGCCATTTTTGGAGCGAATGTCGGACTTGGGGTCAGTTTGACTGCTGTATCTGCTCGAGCCATCAACGCTGCAGTTGGACCTCAAGCCAAGCCTTTGGAGCAGATAAGGACAAATTACGGCCTGATGACGGGAGGACTGCCAACTGACACCCAACCAAACATACCGTTAGAAAGTATAAGCACGCCTACTCGCGAGGGATTGGCGGTGAGAACTACAGTAGCCGAGCGTTCTTTCGCTGGCCGAGCTGCTTTGGCTGGAGAGACTAGGCTTGCTAACGGAGAGGATGCTTGGGCCTTCCAAAGGCAGACGATGGGGCTCAGGAAAAGGCATCCGTCAGCTTGAGCGAAAGGGCTGCGTGGCAGCCCTTCCTCTGTACGATGTGCTCTTTTACTGCGCGGTTACTTCCTTCAGATACGCCGCCGGCTCCGCCCCCAGGTTGTTCAGCATCCGCCCGCTGTACCAGTCGATGAAGTTCACCACGCCAAACTCGTAGGTTTTCGAGTACGGCCCTGGCTGGTAAGCCGTGGAGTTGATCCCGCGCTGGTTCTCTTCGGCCAGGCGGCGGTCCTGGTCGTTGGTGGCGTCCCACACCTTGCGCATGCGCTCAGGGTCGTAGTCCACACCTTCCACGGCGTCCTTGTGCACCAGCCACTTGGTGGTGACCATGGTCTCCTGGGCACTGATCGGCCACACGGTGAACACGATCATGTGGTCGCCCATGCAGTGGTTCCAGGAGTGCGGCAGGTGCAGGATACGCATCGACCCCAGGTCCGGGTTCTTGATGCGGCCCATCAGCTTCTGGCAGGCCTGCTTGCCGTCCATGGTCATCGACACGGTGCCCTTGAGCAGAGGCATGCGTACGATACGGTTACGCAGGCCGTGGCTCTTGTGCAGGTACGGGATCTTTTCGGCTTCCCAGGCGGCGGCGGAGGCGGCCACGTGGTCCTTGAATTCCTGGCTGGCGCGCGGGTCGTTGGTGTCGTCCCACTCCAGCAGGGTTTGCAACAGCTCCGGGTGCGAGCCGCTGCAGTGGTAGCACTCGCGGTTGTTTTCCAGCACCAGCTTCCAGTTGGCTTTTTCCATCAAGGTGGTTTGCACCGCCACCTTGGTGTTCTCCATGTCGTAGGGTTCCATGTAGTGTTCAAGGGTGGCCAGGAACTCGTCGATGGCGGGTGGGTTTTCCGCCAGGCTGATGAAGATGTAGCCACCAGCGACCTTCACGTTCACAGGCTTCAGACCGTACTGCTTCATGTCGAAGTCGGCGCCCATCTCGGTGCCCGCGAACAGCAGGCGGCCGTCCAGTTCATATGTCCACTGGTGGTAATGGCAGACCAACTTGGCCACTTTGCCTTTGTCGCTGACGCACAAGCGCGAACCGCGGTGCCGGCAGACGTTATGGAAGGCGTGCACCTTACCCTCGGCGCCACGCACCACCAGAATCGGGTTGTTGCCGATCTGCAGCGTGATGTAGTTGCCTTTTGCCGGAATTTCGCAAGTCATGCCGGCGATCAGCCATTCTTTCTGGAAGATCTCCTGCATGTCGATCTGGAACAGACGCTCGTCGGTGTAGAAAGGCTGGGGCAGCGAGTAGGTGCGCTCGCGGGTCTGCAGCATCTCGGCGGTGGCCTTGCGTGCAGGTTCCAGTGGATCGCCCAGGCTCAGGGTTGCGGTGACGTCCATCGTGTATTCCTCGGGGCCGTG
Source organism: Pseudomonas sp. NBRC 111140 (assembly GCF_001320885.1). Taxonomy (NCBI): domain Bacteria; kingdom Pseudomonadati; phylum Pseudomonadota; class Gammaproteobacteria; order Pseudomonadales; family Pseudomonadaceae; genus Pseudomonas; species Pseudomonas sp. NBRC 111140. The sequence goes on along the minus strand of NZ_BCBQ01000077.1, from coordinate 16,527 downwards.
TGCGGCCGGCAAAAGGTGGCTAATCGTTGTTGTGGTGCCGCAAGGCTGTCTATCGAAAAACAGCTAGTTGTTTTGCCGTGGAGTGTGCGTCCGAAGGCGCCGCGAACCGTATCCATGGGCGACATGGCCGAATTGAATTACGACGCGCCAGCCCTTGTAGCGCGGGGCTGGTCGCGATAAGCACGCCGATGTCGCTGGCAGGAATGTACGTCGCCCTCAGCTTGCGCATTATCCAAGCCATAAAAAGCCCAATAGTCGGCTGCTGGAGATGAACATGTCCGATACCTTCCTCAATCCGGTCACTACCCAGACCTGGGCCAACGGCCGCCACATCGTGCGCTGCGTCAAGGTCATCCAGGAGACCTGGGACGTGCGCACCTTCTGCTTCATGGCCGACCAGCCGATCATGTTCTTCTTCAAGCCGGGGCAGTTCGTTACCCTGGAGCTGGAGATCGAAGGCAAGCCGGTGATGCGTTCCTACACCATTTCCAGTTCGCCGTCGGTGCCCTACAGCTTCTCGATCACCGTCAAGCGTGTGCCGGGCGGCCTGGTGTCCAACTTCCTGCACGACACCATGCACGAAGGCGCCGAGCTGCCGGTGCATGGCCCGGTGGGGTTGTTCAATGCCATCGACTTCCCGGCGGGCAAGGCGCTGTACCTGTCCGGCGGTGTGGGCATTACTCCGGTCATGTCGATGGCGCGCTGGTTCTACGACACCAACGCCAATGTCGACATGGTGTTCGTGCACAGCGCCCGCTCCCCCAAGGACATCATCTACCACCGCGAGCTGGAACAGATGGCCTCGCGCATCCCCAACTTCAGCCTGCACATCATTTGCGAGAAGCACGGCCTGGGCGAGCCATGGGCGGGTTATCGCGGTTACCTGAACCAGCGGCTGATGGAACTGATTGCACCGGACTACATGGAACGCGTGGTGTTCTGCTGCGGCCCGACGCCTTACATGACGGCGGTAAAGCGCATGCTCGAAGCGGTCGGCTTCGACATGAAGAACTACCACGAGGAATCGTTCGGTGCCACGCCGGCCGAGGCCAAGGCCGATGCGGTCGAGCATGCCGAGCAGGCAGCCGAAGCGCCGGAGCTGGATGTGTCCGACCTTAACCTGGTGGAGTTCATCGGCAGCGAGAAGAGCATTCGCATTGCCCCAGGCGAGACCGTGCATGCGGCGGCGGCCAAGGTTGGCCTGATGATCCCGAAAGCCTGCGGCATGGGCATTTGCGGCACTTGCAAGGTGCTCAAGCTGGGCGGCGAAGTGGAAATGGAGCACAACGGCGGCATTACCGAGGAGGACGAAGCCGAGGGCTACATCCTGTCGTGCTGCAGTGTGCCGAAAGGGGATGTGCGGATCGATTATTGATCCGAGATTGCAGGGGGCTGCTTTGCAGCCCATCGCGACACAAGGCCGCTCCTACAGGTATCGCGCAAGCCATGAAACTGCGCGGTAGCTGTAGGAGCGGCCTTGTGTCGCGATGGGCCGCAAAGCGGCCCCAGGTACTTCAGGTCAGGTACGGAACCGTGCCACCAACCCATTCAGGTCCACGGCCAGGCGCGACAATTCAGCACTCGCCGCACTGGTCTGATGCGCCCCGGTGGCACTCTGCACCGACAGGTCGTTGATGTTCACCAGGTTGCGGTCCACTTCCCGCGCCACCTGCGCCTGTTCCTCCGCCGCGCTGGCAATCACCAGGTTACGCTCGTTGATCTGCGCCACCGCGCCGGCAATGGTGTCCAGTGCCATGCCCGCGCCACGGGCGATGTTCAGGGTGGATTCGGCACGCTCGGTGCTGGTGCGCATCGACTCCACAGCTTCCTCCGTGCCCCCTTGAATGCTGCCGATCATCCGCTCGATTTCGCTGGTCGACTGCTGGGTGCGGTGGGCCAATGCCCGAACTTCATCCGCCACAACGGCAAAACCACGGCCCGCTTCGCCAGCACGTGCGGCCTCGATGGCGGCGTTCAGCGCCAGCAGGTTGGTTTGGTCGGCCAGGCCACGGATCACGTCGAGGACCTTGCCAATGTCGCGCGACTGCTCGGCCAGGTGAGTGATCAATTTGGCAGTGGCCTGCACATCGCCGCTCATGCGCTCGATGGCGCCCACGGTCTCCATCACCAGGTCACGGCCGTCGCCGGTGGAGCGGCTGGCTTCACTGGAGGCTTCCGAAGTGCTCACGGCATTGCGCGCTACTTCCTCCACAGCGCTGGTCATTTCGGTCACGGCCGTGGCGGCCTGTTCAATCTCGTTGTTCTGCTGTTGCAGGCCGCGGGCGCTTTCGTCGGTGACGGCGTTCAGCTCTTCGGCCGCCGAGGCCAGCTGGGTGGCGGAGCCGGCGATCTGTTGCAGGGTGTCGCGCAACTTGTCCTGCATGCGGGCCATGGCGCGCAGCAGGCGAGCGGCTTCGTCGGTGCCTTCGGCACGGATGATGTGGGTCAGGTCACCGTCGGCGACCTGTTCGGCGCTTTTGAGCGCATCTTCGATCGGTTTGACGATGCTGCGGGTCAGCAGGAAGGCGCAGGCGAACGTCAGGACGGTGGCGGCAACCAGCAGGCCGATCACCAGGGCGAAAGCAGCGGCGTACTGGCTGGCGGCCTTGTCATTGGTGGCGCGGGTCTGGTCGGTGTTGATGCGTACCAGGGTGTCCATGACCTTGTTGATCTGCTCTGAGTTGGCCAGCAAATCGCGGTTGAGCAGGTCGCGCAATTCGTCCAGGCGGTCGGCCTGGCTCAGTGTGCGCATGCGCGCTTCCAACTGGCGGTATTGGTTGAGCAACAGGCCGTACTGGTCGAACGCGGCCTGTTCGTCGGCGGCACCGATCATCGGCAGGTAAGCCTGGCGCGCGCGGTCGATCTGGCTGTTGCGCTGGTCCAGCAGGTTGAGGGTATCGCGTTGGGTTTCCGGTTCGCGGTTGAGCAGCAGGCGGTAGGAAAGCGTGCGCATGCGCAGGTTCAGCGCGGTGAGTTCGTCGAGGATCTTGATGCTGGGCACACTGACTTGCTCGATGGCAACACCAGCCTGGCGGATGTTGCCCATCTGCACCAGGGAGAAGATACCAAGGCCGAGCATCAGCAGGCCGATAAGCGCGAAGCCGAGCAGCGCGCGCGGGGCGATATTCATGTTGCGTAGGGACATGGAGAGGAGGATCCAGGCAAGGGGGAAAGTGCGACAAAACATGACTTGCCGGGCTATCGGTCGTGACCGGCCAGTCTTGAGTGCGACCGGCAAAAATTGTGAGGTAGCTAACCTTTTCCTGACCGGCGGTTGACTCAGGTCGGAACAAGGGGGCGGTTACCCTGTCAATCTGCGGGTTCGACACCTTATGAATCCGATATTTAATGGCGATGGGCGGCACTTTTCTTTATCGTGTGCGCCCCTCGCAACAACCTGAGATAGACCCATGCTGGAAGCTTCCCTGAATCAAATCGAGCAACTGGTCAGCGACCTGATGCAGAAAAACGCTCAACTCACCGATCAGAACACCGCCCTCGGCCAGGAACTGGCCCAGGCCAAGGAAGAGAACGAAACCCTGCAGCTGTCGCTGATGGAGCAGGAAGAGAAGAACGGCGCTACCGCAGCGCGCATCCAGGCACTGGTCGAGCGCGCCAGCGCGGGCGTTGTCGGCGCATGAGACTGCAAGAGCAGCCGATCAATGTGGTGTCGATTCTCGGCATCGACTATTCGATCAAGGCGCCCGAAGGTCAGGAAGAAACCCTGGCCCAGGCGGTACGGATGCTCAACACTGCCCTGAACGAAACCAAGCGTCAGTACCCGACCCTGATCGGCGACAAGCTGTTGGTGCTGGCTGCCCTCAACCTGTGCTCCAAGCAGGTTGAGCTGCAGAAAGAGCATCAGCAGACCCTAGCGCGTACCCAGGCGCAGATCGACGCCACGGTGGACGCCATCGTGCGGACCATTGCAGAGTCCTGATCGATAGCTGGGGGCGCTTCGCGCCCCTTTCGCGACACAAGGCCGCTCCTACAACAGTTATACGTTTCCCTGTAGGAGCGGCCGTGTGTCGCGATGGGCTGCACAGCAGCCCCAAAGGCCCAACTCATTGTTCCAGGTCACTGGATTAACTGGATACGCAAGTGTATACACTTTCCGCAAAACAATAATGTGCGGGGAGTAGGGCATGCGTATCTGGCGTAAGAGCATCCAGTGGCAATTGATCACCAGCATGGGCGCCGCCTTGCTGGCGAGCATCCTGGTCGTGGTCGTCATCTTCACCGTGGCGCTCAACCGCCTCACCGAGCGCTACCTGGTCGACACTGCCTTGCCAGCCAGTATCGAAGCCATCCGCAACGACATCGAACGCATGCTCGGCCAGCCTTTGGTGGCAGCGGCAGACATCGCCGGCAACACCTTGCTGCGTGACTGGCTGGCGGCTGGTGAAGAGCCCGCCCAGGCAGCGCAATTCACCGAATACCTGACCGCCGCCAAGCAGCGCAACCAGGCCTTCACTGCCCTGTTCGCTGCGACCGAAACCGGCCACTACTACAACGAGAACGGCCTGGACCGCACCCTCAGCCGCAGCAACCCCAAGGACAAGTGGTTCTACGGCTACATCGATAGCGGCGCCGAGCGGTTGATCAACATCGACATCGATGGTGCCACCGGCGAGCTGGCGCTGTTCATCGATTACCGCGTGGAAAAAAATGGCCAGCTGGTCGGCGTGGCCGGCATGGGCCTGCGCATGACCGAGCTGTCGAAGCTGATCCACGATTTCAGTTTCGGCGAACACGGCAAAGTGTTTCTGGTGCGCAACGATGGCCTGATCCAGGTGCATCCAGACGCAGCCTTCAGTGGTAAACGCCAGCTCACCGAGCAGCTTGGGGCGGACGCAGCCAAGGGTGTCATGACCGGAGGCGAGGGGCTGCGCAGCCGCCGCTTCAGCCGTGACGGCGAAAGCTACCTGGCGCTTGGTTTGCCACTGCGCGACCTTAACTGGACCCTGGTGGCCGAAGTGCCAGAGTCGGAAATCTATGCACAAATGCATCAGGCCGTCTGGTTGACCAGCCTGATCGGTGGCGCCGTGGCCCTGCTGTCACTGCTGCTGGTGGTGCTGTTGGCGCGTGGCCTGGTACGGCCGATCCGCCGCGTCACCGGCGCGTTGGTGCAGATTGGCAGCGGCGCAGGAGACCTCAGCCACCGCCTGGATGATTCGCGCCAGGATGAGTTGGGCGATCTGGCCCGGGGGTTCAACCGCTTTCTCGACAGCCAGCGCAGCCTTATCGGTGAGGTGTTGAGCACCTCCGAGCGGCTGCACCGGGCCGTAGAGCAGGTAACTCAGGTGGTGGACAACACGGCCGAGCGCTCGGGGCGGCAGCAAGAGATGACCGAAATGGTCGCTACTGCCGTGCACGAGATGGGCCTGACCGTGCAGGACATCGCCCGCAATGCCGGCGATGCGGCGCAAGCCTCGCAGTCGGCGCGGGACGAGGCGTTGCAGGCGCGCGAGGTGGTGCAACGCTCGATTCGGGGTATCGAGGGCATGTCGGGCGACATCGGCAAGGCTGCCGATGCAGTCACTCAGTTGGCCGACGAAGTCGCCTCGATCGATGAAGTTCTAGCGGTTATCCGTAGTATTTCCGAGCAGACCAATTTGCTGGCACTTAACGCGGCTATCGAGGCTGCGCGGGCAGGGGAAATGGGGCGCGGTTTTGCCGTGGTGGCCGATGAGGTGCGCACGCTGGCCCGGCGCACACAGCTGTCCACCGACGAAGTGCAGCAGATGATCCAGCGCCTGAAGCAGGGCGCGGGGTCGGCGGTGAGTTCGATGCAGGCGGGGCAGCAGGCGACTGGCAGTGGTGTGGAGTCGAGCCAGCGCACCGGGGCGTCGCTGGGCGCGATTACCGACCAGGTGGAGCACATCAGTGATATGAACCATCAGGTGGCCACGGCGACGGAAGAGCAGTCGGCAGTGACCGAGGAAATCAACCGGACGGTGCAGGGGATTTCCGACCTGGCGCGGGAAACGGCGGCGGAGGTGCAAGGGTGTCGCGAGGAGTGCCAGGCGTTGCGTGGGTTGGCTGATGATCTGGCGCGGCAGATGGGTGGGTTCAGGCTTTAGATTGCTGGGGCCGCTTTGCGGCCCTTGGAGGGCAAAGCCCTCCCAGCATGCTTTCAGGCGGTAATGATGCTACGGATATCCGCCGCAAGCTCGCGCACGCGCGCTTCCTCGGTATCCCACGAACACATGAAGCGCGCCCCGCCGCTACCAATGAAGGTATAGAACCGCCACCCCTTGCCCCGCAGCGCTTCGATCGCATGCTCCGGCATCTGCAGGAACACCCCGTTGGCCTCCACCGGGAACATCAGCTCCACCGCTGGCAAGTCACTCACCAGCGAGGCCAGCAGCTGCGCGCAATGGTTGGCGTGGTTGCCATGGCGCAACCAGGCGCCATCTTCCAGCAGGCCCACCCAGGGGGCCGACAAAAAGCGCATTTTCGACGCCAGTTGCCCGGCTTGCTTGCAGCGGTAGTCGAAGTCTTCGGCCAGCTGGCGGTTGAAGAACAGGATCGCCTCACCCACCGCCATGCCGTTCTTGGTGCCGCCAAAGCACAGCACATCGACGCCGGCCTTCCAGGTCAGCTCGGCCGGGCTGCAGCCCAGGAACGCGCAGGCATTGGTAAAGCGCGCGCCGTCCATGTGCAGGTTCAGGCCCAGCTCCTTGCAGGTGGCGCTGATCGCCTTCAGCTCGTCGGGGCGGTACACCGTGCCCACTTCAGTGGCCTGGGTAATGGTCACCACGCGGGGCTTGGGGTAGTGGATGTCTTGGCGCTTGAGCGCCACTTCGCGGATCGACTGCGGCGTCAGCTTGCCGTTGACGCTGGCCGCCGTCAGCAGTTTGGAGCCGTTGGAGAAGAACTCCGGCGCGCCGCATTCATCGGTTTCGACGTGGGCGGTCTCGGAGCAGATCACGCTGTGGTAGCTCTGGCACAGCGAGGCCAGGGCCAGGGAGTTGGCGGCAGTTCCGTTGAAGGCGAAGAACACCTCGCAGTCGGTTTCGAACAGGTTGCGGAAGTATTCCGAGGCGCGCTCGGTCCACTGATCGTCGCCATAGGCGCGGTCGTGGCCGTGGTTGGCCTTCTCCATCGCTGCCCAGGCTTCGGGGCAGATACCGGAATAGTTGTCGCTGGCGAATTGTTGGCTCTTATCTGTCATGACACGGTCCTGTGAACGACGCAGAACAGCACTCTAAACCATCGATTCAGCGGTTGCCTATACAAGCTGTGCATTGGCGGATTTCTGGGTTGTCTGTGCTGGCCTCTTCGCGGGTAAACCCGCTCCCACAGGGATACCACAAGCCTTCAGAGCACCACCGTACCTGTGGGAGCGGGTTCACCCGCGAAAGGGCCGGCACAAACGGCACAACAACGAATGTCGTAAACGCGCCATTGCAAGGCGTGCGCAGGCATCTGACCCGACCCCGCCAGTCATACCATCGCCACAAAGGGCCACAGTGCCTTACGACAAAAAACGATCGCTGCCGGGAGATACACGATGTTCAGCAAGCAAGACCAGATCCAGGGTTACGACGACGCACTGCTGGCGGCGATGAATGCCGAAGAACAGCGCCAGGAAGATCACATCGAGCTGATCGCCTCGGAGAACTACACCAGCAAGCGCGTCATGCAGGCCCAAGGCAGCGGCCTCACCAACAAATACGCCGAAGGCTACCCGGGCAAGCGCTACTACGGTGGCTGCGAGCACGTGGACAAGGTAGAAGCCCTGGCCATCGAGCGCGCCAAGCAGCTGTTCGGTGCCGACTACGCCAACGTCCAGCCGCACTCCGGCTCGTCGGCCAACGGCGCGGTCTACCTGGCCCTGCTGCAGGCCGGTGACACCATCCTCGGCATGAGCCTGGCCCACGGCGGCCACCTGACCCACGGCGCCAAAGTGTCGTCCTCGGGCAAGCTGTACAACGCTGTGCAATACGGCATCGACACCAACACCGGCCTGATCGACTACGACGAAGTCGAGCGCCTGGCGGTCGAGCACAAGCCGAAAATGATCGTTGCCGGTTTCTCGGCTTACTCCAAGACCCTCGACTTCCCTCGCTTCCGCGCCATCGCCGACAAGGTCGGTGCGCTGCTGTTCGTCGACATGGCCCACGTTGCCGGCCTGGTTGCCGCTGGCCTGTACCCGAACCCGATCCCGTTCGCCGACGTGGTCACCACCACCACCCACAAGACCCTGCGTGGCCCGCGTGGTGGCCTGATCCTGGCGAAGTCCAACGAAGAGATCGAGAAGAAGCTCAACGCCGCTGTATTCCCAGGCGCCCAGGGCGGCCCGTTGATGCACGTCATCGCCGCCAAGGCCGTGTGCTTCAAGGAAGCGCTGGAGCCAGGCTTCAAGGCCTACCAGCAGCAAGTGATCGAAAACGCCCAGGCCATGGCCCAGGTGTTCATCGACCGTGGCTACGACGTGGTGTCTGGTGGCACCGACAACCACCTGTTCCTGGTCAGCCTGATCCGTCAGGGCCTTACCGGTAAAGATGCCGACGCCGCCCTGGGCCGCGCGCACATCACCGTCAACAAGAACGCCGTGCCGAACGACCCGCAGTCGCCGTTCGTCACCTCGGGCCTGCGCATCGGCACCCCGGCCGTCACCACCCGTGGCTTCAAGGTCGCCCAGTGCGTGGCCCTGGCCGGCTGGATCTGCGACATCCTCGACAACCTCGGTGACGCAGACGTCGAAGCCGATGTGGCGAAGAACGTCGCGGCGCTGTGCGCAGATTTCCCTGTTTACCGCTGAGTGGAGTCACACACCATGCAACGTTACTCGGGCTTCGGCCTTTTCAAGCACTCCCTCAGCCACCACGAGAACTGGCAGCGCATGTGGCGCACGCCAACCCCTAAAAAGGTGTACGACGTGGTCATCGTCGGCGGTGGCGGCCATGGCTTGGCCACGGCCTACTACCTGGCCAAAGAGCACGGCATCACCAACGTCGCCGTGATCGAGAAGGGTTACCTGGGCGGCGGCAACACCGCCCGTAACACCACCATCGTGCGTTCCAACTACCTGTGGGACGAGTCGGCGCACCTGTACGAGCACGCCATGAAGCTGTGGGAAGGCCTGTCCCAGGACCTCAACTACAACGTGATGTTCTCCCAGCGCGGCGTCTACAACCTGTGCCACACCTTGCAGGACATGCGTGACTCCGAGCGCCGTGTCAGCGCCAACCGCCTGAACGGCGTGGATGGCGAGTTGCTGAACACCGCCCAGGTCGCGGCCGAAATCCCGTACCTGGACTGCTCGAAGAACACCCGCTACCCGATCCTTGGCGCAACCGTGCAGCGCCGTGGCGGCGTGGCCCGTCACGATGCCGTGGCCTGGGGCTTCGCCCGTGCTGCCGACGCCCTGGGCGTTGACCTGATCCAGCAAACCGAAGTGATCGGCTTCCGCAAGGAAAACGGCGCGGTCATCGGCGTGGAAACCAACAAAGGCTTCATCGGCGCCAAGCGCGTCGGCGTAGTCACCGCTGGTAACTCCGGGCACATGGCCAAGCTGGCCGGCTTCCGCCTGCCGCTGGAATCGCACCCGCTGCAAGCGCTGGTATCCGAGCCGATCAAGCCGATCATCGACAGCGTGATCATGTCCAACGCCGTACACGGCTACATCAGCCAGTCCGACAAGGGCGACCTGGTGATCGGTGCCGGTATCGACGGCTGGGTCGGCTACGGCCAGCGCGGTTCGTACCCGGTGATCGAGCACACCCTGCAGGCCATCGTCGAAATGTTCCCCAACCTCTCGCGCGTGCGCATGAACCGCCAGTGGGGCGGCATCGTCGACACCTCGCCGGACGCCTGCCCGATCATCACCAAGACCCCGGTCAAGAACATGTTCTTCAACTGCGGTTGGGGCACTGGCGGCTTCAAGGCGACCCCGGGTTCGGGCAACGTCTTCGCCGCGAGCCTGGCCAAGGGCGAAATGCACCCATTGGCCGCGCCGTTCTCCATGGACCGTTTCTACAACGGCGCACTGATCGACGAACACGGCGCCGCCGCCGTCGCCCACTAACCGGAGACACCGTCATGTTGCATATTTTTTGTCCCCACTGCGGCGAGCTGCGCTCCGAAGAAGAGTTCCACGCCTCTGGCCAGGCGCACATCGCCCGCCCGCTGGACCCTAACGCCTGCTCCGACGAGGAGTGGGGTACCTACATGTTCTACCGTGACAACCCGCGCGGTATTCACCATGAACTGTGGGACCACGTTGCCGGCTGCCGCCAGTACTTCAACGTCACTCGCGACACCGTGACCTACGAAATTCTGGAAACCTACAAGATTGGCGAGAAGCCGCAAGTGACCGCCAATGGTAAAGCGGCGAACGCACCGTCGACCGTCAAAGGCCAAGGGGAAACAGTATGAGCCAGACCTATCGCCTCGCCAGCGGCGGCCGTATCGACCGCAGCAAGGTCCTGAACTTCACCTTCAACGGCAAGACCTACCAGGGTTATGCCGGCGACAGCCTGGCCGCCGCGTTGCTGGCCAACGGTGTCGACATCGTTGGCCGCAGCTTCAAGTACTCGCGCCCACGCGGCATCATCGCCGCCGGCACCGAAGAGCCGAACGCCATCCTGCAGATCGGCTCCAGCGAAGCCACCCAGATCCCTAACGTGCGTGCCACCCAGCAGGCGCTGTACGCAGGCCTGGTCGCCACCAGCACCAACGGCTGGCCGAACGTCAACAACGACGTCATGGGCATCCTCGGCAAGGTAGGCGGCAGCATGATGCCGCCGGGCTTCTACTACAAAACCTTCATGTACCCGAAATCGTTCTGGATGACGTACGAGAAGTACATCCGTAAGGCCGCAGGCCTTGGCCGTGCGCCGCTGCAGAACGACCCGGACAGCTACGACTACATGAACCAGCACTGCGACGTGCTGATCGTCGGCGCCGGCCCTGCTGGCCTGGCCGCCGCACTGGCCGCTGCGCGCAGCGGTGCCCGCGTGATCCTGGCCGACGAGCAGGAAGAGTTCGGCGGTAGCCTGCTCGACACCCGCGAAACCCTTGACGGCAAGCCTGCCGCCGACTGGGTCAACGCCGTGGTCAAAGAGTTGGAAGGCCTGCCGGAAGTAACCCTGCTGCCACGTGCCACGGTCAACGGCTACCACGACCATAACTTCCTGACCATTCACGAGCGCCTCACCGACCACCTCGGCGACCGCGCCCCGATCGGCCAGGTTCGCCACCGCGTGCACCGTGTGCGTGCCAAGCGTGTGGTACTGGCGCCTGGCGCCCATGAGCGCCCGTTGGTGTATGGCAACAACGACGTGCCGGGCAACATGCTGGCCGGTGCCGTGTCCACCTACGTTCGCCGCTACGGTGTGGCCCCTGGCCGCAAGCTGGTGCTGTCGACCAACAACGACCATGCCTACCGCGCCGCGCTGGACTGGCACGACGCCGGCCTGCAGGTGGTCGCCATCGCTGATGCCCGCCACAACCCACGTGGCTCGCTGGTTGAAGAGGCCCGTGCAAAAGGCATTCGCATCCTCACTTCCAGCGCCGTGGTCGAGGCCAAAGGCAGCAAGCACGTCACCGGCGCCCGCGTGGCGGCCATCGATGTGCAGGCGCACAAAGTCACCAGCCCAGGCGAAACCCTCGAGTGTGACCTGATCGCGTCCTCGGGCGGTTACAGCCCGATCGTCCACCTCGCCTCGCACTTGGGCGGTCGCCCGGTATGGCGTGACGACATTCTCGGCTTCGTGCCGGGCGATGCACCGCAGAAACGCGAATGCGTCGGGGGCATCAACGGTGTCTACGCCCTTGGCGATGTGATTGCCGATGGTTTCGAAGGCGGTGTGCGCGCAGCTACCGAAGCGGGCTTCAAGGCAACCGTTGGCACCCTGCCAAAAACCGTAGCGCGCAAGGAAGAGGCCACCGTGGCATTGTTCCAGGTGCCGCACGACAAAGGCACCAAAGGGCCGAAGCAGTTCGTCGACCAGCAGAACGACGTGACTGCAGCGGGTATCGAGCTGGCCACCCGTGAAGGCTTCGAGTCGGTCGAGCACGTCAAGCGCTACACCGCGCTGGGCTTCGGTACCGACCAGGGCAAACTGGGCAACATCAACGGCCTGGCCATCGCCGCCCGTTCGATCGGCATCACCATCCCGGAAATGGGCACCACCATGTTCCGCCCCAACTACACGCCGGTCACCTTCGGCGCGGTAGCGGGCCGTCACTGTGGTCACCTGTTCGAGCCCGTGCGCTTCACTGCCTTGCATGCCTGGCACGTGAAGAACGGCGCCGAGTTCGAAGACGTCGGCCAGTGGAAGCGCCCGTGGTACTTCCCGAAAGCCGGCGAAGACATCCATGCCGCCGTGGCCCGTGAATGCAAGGCCGTACGCGACAGCGTGGGCCTGCTGGACGCCTCGACCCTGGGCAAGATCGACATCCAGGGCCCGGACGCCCGTGAGTTCCTCAACCGCATCTACACCAACGCCTGGACCAAGCTCGACGTGGGCAAGGCCCGCTACGGCCTGATGTGCAAGGAAGACGGTATGGTCTTCGACGACGGCGTAACCGCCTGCGTCGGCGACAACCACTTCATCATGACCACCACCACCGGCGGCGCCGCGCGCGTGCTGCAGTGGATGGAGCTGTACCACCAGACTGAATGGCCGGAGCTGAAGGTGTACTTCACCTCGGTCACCGACCACTGGGCCACCATGACCCTGTCCGGCCCCAACAGCCGCAAGCTGCTGAGCGAGCTGACCGACATCGACATGGACAAGGAAGCCTTCCCGTTCATGACCTGGAAGGAAGGCAACGTTGGCGGCGTACCGGCCCGTGTGTTCCGTATCTCGTTCACTGGCGAGCTGTCGTACGAAGTCAACGTGCAGGCCAACTACGCCATGGGCGTGCTGGAACAGATCATCGAGGCCGGCAAGAAGTACAACCTGACCCCGTACGGCACCGAGACCATGCACGTACTGCGTGCCGAGAAGGGCTTCATCATCGTTGGTCAGGACACCGACGGTTCGATGAACCCGGACGACCTGAACATGAGCTGGTGCGTTGGCCGCAACAAACCGTTCTCGTGGATCGGCCTGCGTGGCATGAACCGCGAAGACTGCGTGCGTGAGAACCGCAAGCAGCTGGTAGGCCTGAAGCCGGTCGACCCGACCAAGTGGCTGCCGGAAGGCGCTCAGTTGGTATTCGACCCGAAACAGCCGATCCCGATGGACATGGTTGGCCACGTCACCTCCAGCTATGCCTCCAACTCCCTGGGCTACTCGTTTGCCATGGGTGTGGTCAAAGGCGGCCTCAAGCGCATGGGCGAGCGAGTCTACTCGCCGCAGGCGGATGGCAGCGTGATCGAGGCGGAGATCGTGTCTTCGGTGTTCTTCGATCCGAAGGGTGAGCGGCAGAACGTCTAAAGGCCCCCGGATGGCAAACGGTGCCGGGCTGGTAATGAGGGCCCTGTGGGAGCGGGTTCACCCGCGAAGAGGGCGGTGAATCCACCCTCGCATTCGCGGGTAAACCCGCTCCCACAGGATGCACCACCCGCCATGGCACCGCATGCGACCTACAGAATTCAAGGCAGGTAAGAAATGAGCGCTATCAACGTCTTCCAGCAAAACCCCGGCGCCGAGGCCAAGGCCCAGTCGCCACTGCACCACGCCGACCTGGCCAGCCTGGTTGGCAAAGGCCGCAAGAACGCAGGCGTGACCCTGCGTGAACGCAAGTTCCTCGGCCACCTCACCCTTCGCGGTGATGGCCACAACCCGGAATTCGCCGCCGGCGTGCACAAGGCCCTGGGCCTGGAGCTGCCCGTGGCGCTGACCGTGGTCGCCAACAACGACATGTCGCTGCAATGGGTCGGCCCTGACGAGTGGCTGCTGATCGTGCCCGGCGGCCAGGAACTGGCGGTCGAGCAAAAGCTGCGCGCGGCCCTCGACGGCCAGCATATCCAGGTGGTCAACGTCAGCGGCGGGCAAAGCCTGCTGGAGCTGCGCGGCCCGAACGTGCGCGAAGTGCTGATGAAGTCCACCAGCTATGATGTTCACCCGAACAACTTCCCGGTGGGCAAGGCTGTCGGCACCGTGTTCGCCAAATCGCAACTGGTGATCCGCCGCACCGCCGAAGACACCTGGGAGCTGGTGATTCGCCGCAGCTTCGCCGACTACTGGTGGCTGTGGCTGCAGGACGCTTCGGCCGAGTACGGCCTGAGCATCGAGGCTTAAGGAGAGCAGAACATGAGTCGGGCACCGGATACCTGGATTCTCACCGCCGACTGCCCGAGCATGCTCGGTACCGTCGACGTTGTGACGCGTTACCTCTTCGAGCAGCGCTGCTACGTGACGGAGCACCACTCCTTCGATGACCGGCAGTCTGGGCGGTTCTTCATTCGCGTGGAGTTCCGTGCCCCTGATGGCTTCGACGAGGACGGCTTTCGCGCCGGCCTCGCCGAGCGCAGCGAAGCGTTCGGCATGGCTTTCGAGCTGACCGCCCCGAACCACCGCCCCAAGGTGGTGATCATGGTGTCCAAGGCCGACCACTGCCTGAACGACTTGCTGTATCGCCAGCGCATCGGCCAGCTGGGCATGGACGTGGTCGCGGTGGTGTCCAACCACCCCGACCTCGAACCCCTGGCCCAGTGGCACAAGATTCCCTACTACCACTTTGCCCTCGACCCCAAGGACAAGCCTGGGCAAGAGCGCAAAGTGCTGCAGGTGATTGAGGAGACCGGCGCCGAGCTGGTCATCCTTGCCCGCTACATGCAGGTGTTGTCGCCCGAGCTGTGCCGGCGCCTGGATGGCTGGGCGATCAACATTCACCATTCGTTGTTGCCTGGGTTCAAGGGTGCCAAGCCTTATCACCAGGCGTACAACAAGGGCGTGAAGATGGTCGGGGCCACGGCGCACTACATCAATAACGACCTGGACGAAGGGCCGATCATTGCCCAGGGCGTGGAGGTGGTGGACCACAGCCATTACCCGGAAGATTTGATCGCCAAAGGGCGCGACATCGAGTGCCTGACCTTGGCGCGGGCTGTGGGGTATCACATCGAGCGGCGCGTGTTCCTCAACGCCAACCGGACGGTCGTTCTCTGAACAATTCTGGGGCTGCTGCGCAGCCCTATCGCGACACAAGGCCGCTCCTACAGGCGATCGCGTACCCCTGTAGGAGCGGCCTTGTGTCGCGATAGGGCCGCAAAGCGGCCCCAGCTTTTGGTCTGCCGTAAAAAGGCATCCCCCTGTCGTTTTCAGTCAGTGCATCTCGCCCCATCAGGCCCACAATTCCCTGCATTCCAGAAACACATGCCGCCCATGGATGGCGGCGCGTTCAACCACCGCTGCATAAATAAAAATCAAGCGAGGTAAGAGCATGTCTGGCAATCGTGGAGTGGTATATCTCGGCGCCGGCAAGGTCGAAGTGCAGAAGATCGACTACCCGAAAATGCAGGACCCGCGCGGCAAGAAGATCGAACACGGCGTCATCCTCAAGGTGGTCTCCACCAACATCTGCGGCTCCGACCAGCACATGGTCCGTGGCCGTACCACTGCCCAGGTCGGCCTGGTTCTGGGCCATGAAATCACTGGTGAAATCGTCGAGAAGGGCAGCGACGTCGAGCGCATGCAGATCGGCGACCTGGTATCGGTACCGTTCAACGTCGCCTGTGGCCGCTGCCGCTCGTGCAAAGAGATGCACACCGGTGTTTGCCTCACCGTTAACCCAGCTCGTGCTGGTGGTGCCTACGGCTATGTCGACATGGGCGACTGGACTGGCGGCCAGGCTGAATACGTGCTGGTGCCGTACGCCGACTTCAACCTGCTGAAACTGCCAGAGCGCGACAAGGCCATGGAAAAGATCCGTGACCTGACTTGCCTCTCCGACATCCTGCCAACCGGCTACCACGGTGCCGTGACTGCTGGCGTAGGCCCAGGCAGCACCGTTTACGTCGCGGGCGCTGGGCCAGTCGGCCTGGCCGCCGCTGCCTCGGCCCGCCTGCTGGGCGCTGCCTGCGTGATCGTGGGCGACCTGAACCCTGCCCGCCTGGCCCACGCCAAGTCCCAGGGCTTCGAGGTGGTCGACCTGTCCAAGGACACCCCGCTGCATGAGCAGATCGTCGATATTCTCGGCGAGCCAGAAGTGGACTGCGCCGTTGACGCCGTTGGCTTCGAAGCCCGTGGCCATGGTCACGAAGGTGCCAAGCATGAAGCCCCGGCCACTGTACTGAACTCGCTGATGCAGGTGACCCGCGTTGCCGGCAGCATCGGTATTCCAGGCCTGTACGTGACCGAAGACCCGGGTGCGGTGGATGCCGCTGCCAAGATCGGCGCGCTGAGCATCCGCTTTGGCCTGGGCTGGGCGAAGTCGCACAGCTTCCACACCGGGCAGACCCCGACCATGAAGTACAACCGCCAGCTGATGCAGGCGATCATGTGGGATCGGATCAATATTGCTGAGGTGGTGGGTGTGCAGGTGATCAACCTGGATCAGGCGCCGGAAGGGTATGGCGAGTTTGATGCGGGTGTGCCGAAGAAGTTTGTGATCGACCCGCAC
>NZ_BCBQ01000076.1:0-33097 GCF_001320885.1 Pseudomonas sp. NBRC 111140 | reverse complement strand
CCTCACTCTTCAAACCGGATCGGGCACAACGCCACCCCTTCGAGCTTCTGCAATTCCTCGATCACCTGCGGCCTGGCCCGGTGCAGGGTCAAACTCCCGCCCAACCGCCGCAAGCGCCGCGCCTCGCGGTGCAACATATCCACACCCGAGTAATCGATGAAATTCACCTGCCGCGCATCGATCACCACATGCGGCCCTTGGCAGCGCTGCAAGCGCACCTGCAGGTAATGCGCGGCACCAAAGAAAATCGACCCGCCCACCCGCAACACATCCGCGTCCCCTTCACGGCTTTGCTGCACCCGTGGCCGTGAAGTGCGCTTCAAATAGAAGAACAGCGACGCCAGCACCCCGGCATAGATCGCTGTCTGCAGCTCCAGCAACAACGTCGCCGCCGCCGTCAGCGCCATCACCAGAAACTCCGAGCGGCTGACCCTGAACAGCGCGCGAATCCCTCGATGGTCCACCAACCCCCAACAGATCAGCAGAATGCTGCCGGCCATGGCCGGTATCGGCAGGTGCGCGATCAGGCCGGCGCCGGTAACGGCAAACAGCGCCACCCACAGCGCCGAGAACACCCCGGCCATGGGCGAGCGGGCACCCGCCTCGTAGCTCAGGCCGGAGCGGGTGAAGGAACCGGCGGACAGGTAGCCGGAGAAGAATGCACCGGCGATGTTCGACAGGCCCTGTGCGCGTATTTCCTGATCAGGGTCGATCAGTTGTTCCGAACGTGCCGACAACGAGCGGGCAATCGACAGGCTGGTGACCAGCCCCAGCATGCCCACCGCTACGGCGCTGGGCAGCAGACGCAGCATCAGTTCCACATCCAGCAAAGGCAGCGGGCTGAAGGGTGGGAGTTGCCCGGTGAACGCCGTCACCCTTGGCACATGGCCAAAGTAGCCAGGCAGCAACCAGGCCAGCAGGCTCACCAGCATCAGGCTAATCAACAGGCTCGGCCAGCGCGGGCGCCAGAGCTTGAAGGCCACGCCGATCATGACGGTGGCCAAACCCAGAACCAGGGAAGGCAGGTCGACCTCGCCGGCATGGCTGGCCAGGTCCTGCATGGTCTTCAGGGCCGTGGCCTGGCTGGGCAGGTCCATGCCCAGCAGGTTGGGCAGTTGGCCCAGGGCAATGACGATAGCGGCGCCCAGGGTGAAACCGAGGACCACGGAATGGGAAACGAAATTGACCAGCGCGCCAAAGCGCAAAAGCCCGAGCAGCAGCTGGAAGATGCCGCCGAGGAAGGTCAGCAGCAGCACCAGGGTGATGTAATCGGCGCTGCCGGCCACGGCCAACGGGCTGATACTGGCGTAGAGCACGATGGAAATGGCGGCGGTCGGGCCGCAGATCAGGTGCCAGGACGAGCCCCACAGGCAGGCGACCAGCACCGGCACGATGGCAGCGTACAAGCCGTATTCGGCGGGCAGGCCGGCAATCAGGGCATAGGCGATGGATTGTGGCAGGGCGAGGATGGCACCGCTCAGGCCGACCAGCAGGTCCTGGCGCAGGCTGTGGCCCGATTGGCGGGGTAGCCAGGAGAGGAAGGGCAGCAGGTGGATGATGCGATGCATGAGATATTCACATTTCCAAAGGTCCACTGTCCCTCTGTGGGAGCGGGTTTACCCGCGAATGCGTCGGTACATTCACTGCAGCATTCGCGGGTGAACCCGCTCCCACAGGGGCGCGTCGTATCTAAGACTACAGTTTGGCTTTGACGGCCTCCAGGGCATTGCCATCGGCCTTGGTAGTCACTCCAGCCAACCACCCGTCCAGTACCTCGGGATACGTCTTCACCCAAGCCTTGGCCGCGTCATCGAAGCTGATCTTCTTATCCACAACCTCGGCCATGATGGAGTTTTCCATGTCCAGTGTGAACTTAAGGTTACCCAACAGCTTCGCTGCATTCGGGCAGGCTTGTGGATAACCCTTTCGGGTCAGCGTGTACACCTCGCCCTTGCTGCCGAACCACTTTTCCCCGCCGGTCAGGTAGTGCATTTTCAACTTCACGTTCATCGGGTGCGGGGTCCAGCCAAGGAAGGTGATGAACTGCTGCTTCTTCACCGCCCGGTCGACCTGGGCCAGCATCGCCTGCTCGCTGGACTCCACCAGCTTCCACTGGCCAAGGTTGAACTCATTCTTGTCGATGATTTCCTTCAACGACAGGTTGGCCGGGGCGCCGGAGCCGATGCCGTACAATTTCTTGTCGAACTGGTCGGCGTGCTTCTGCAGGTCGGCAAAGTCCTTCACCCCGGCATTCCACACATAGTCGGGCACTGCCAGAGTGAATTCGGTTCCCTCCAGGTTACGCGACAGCTGCTGCACATCGCCGTTGGCGATGAACTTGTCATGGAAGCCTTGCTGCGCCGGCATCCAGTTGCCGAGGAAGGCATCGACGCGGCCGTCCTTCAGGCCGCCATAGATGATTGGCACGGCCAGGCTGTCGATTTTCACCTGGTAGCCCAGGCTTTCCAGTAACAGGCGGGCGACGGCGTTGGTCGAGGCAATATCGCTCCAGCCGGGGTCGGCCATTTTCACGGTACTGCATTGCGCGTCGCTGTCGGCGGCGTGGGCCGTGGCGGTGCTTATGGCCAGGGCGAACACGGCGGCGGAGAACTTGTGCATGGCGGCCTCTCTTCTCAATCCAGGGGGGCGGGCTGTGGATAACGTGCCTTGCGCTCGAGGTCGTCGAGATCGATGTGGTTGCGCATGTACTGTTGGCTGGCGTCCACCAGCGGTTGGTGGTCCCAGCTTTTCAGCGTGCCGATGGCCAGCGCCTCGGCCACCAGGCGGCGGCGCCGCTGGCTGGCCAGTACCTGCTGGCGCAGGCTGGGGATATCCCAGCGCTGTTGTGCTTCATCGACAAATGCCTGCAGCAGCGCCTGATGCTCCGGGCTGCCGGTGAGGTTCTCCCGCTCGTGCGGGTCGCGGCTCAGGTCATAGAGTAGGCTGGGGTCATCCTCGCTGTACACGAACTTGTACGGCCCGCGGCGGATCATCATCAGCGGGCCGACGGTGCCTTCGGCCATGTATTCGCCGATCACTTCATCGTGACCGCCCTGCCCTTGCAGATGGCGGACAAGCGAGCGGCCGTCCAGGTGCAGGCTTTTATCCACAGCCCCGCCGGCCAGTTCGACCAGGGTTGGCAGCAGGTCGCAGGTCGATACCGAGGCGCTGACCCGGCCTGCTGCAAAGCGCTTGGGCGCATGGACAAGCAGCGGAACCCGCGCCGACATCTCGAACCAGTGCATCTTGTACCAGAGGCCACGCTCGCCAAGCATGTCGCCGTGGTCGCCGGAGAACACGATCAGGGTGTCGTCGGCGAGGTTGCACTCCTCCAGGGTTTGCAGCAGCTGGCCGATGTTGTCGTCGATGTAGCTGCAAGCGCCGAAGTAGGCGCGGCGGGCGTCGCGGATCTTTTCCACAGGCAGCGGCTTGTTCCACAGGTCATAGACCTTCAGCAGGCGCTGCGAATGCGGGTCGAGTTCTGCCTGGCCGAACTCGGCACGGGGCATGGGGATATCCACACCCTCGTAGCGGTCCCAGTAACGCTTGGGGATGGTGTAGGGGTCGTGCGGGTGGGTCATGGACACGGTCAGGCAGAACGGTCGGCCATCGTTATCACGCACGTGGTCGTACAGGTACTGGCGTGCCTTGAACACCACTTCTTCGTCGAAATCCAGCTGGTTGGTGCGCACGCACGGACCGGCCTGCAGCACCGAGGACATGTTGTGGTACCAGCTCGGGCGAACATCCGGCTCATCCCAGTTCACTGCCCAGCCATAGTCGGCTGGGTAAATATCGCTGGTCAGGCGCTCTTCGTAGCCATGCAGTTGGTCCGGGCCGCAGAAGTGCATCTTGCCTGACAGTGCGGTGCGGTAACCCAGGCGGCGCAGGTAGTGGGCATAGGTCGGCACATCGGCAGGGAAATCGGCGGCATTGTCGTAGGCTCCGATGCGGCTAGGCAGTTGGCCGCTGACCAGGGTAAAGCGGGACGGTGCGCACAGCGGGCTGTTGCAGTAGGCCGAGTCGAACACCACCGCCTGCTCGGCCAGGCGGCTCAGGTGCGGCATCTGGATGGGCGAAGGGGCGTAGATCGGCAGCAAGGGTGCGGCCATCTGGTCGGCCATGATGAACAGGATATTCGGGCGCGTCATGGTGGCTTCCATCGTTTGGAGTTATGCGATCTGCTTGCCTACCAAGATGAGACTGTGGATAACATGGGTAAAGCCCATGGTGGGCAATGACTGGGATTAGCTGAGCTTATGTTTGACCACCTCGCCGAGTTGTCGCTGGATACCTTGCGTGTATTCGAAGCCGCAGCACGCCTGCGGGGCTTTACCGCTGCGGCGCTGGCGCTGGGTACCACGCAGCCGGCCGTGAGCCAGCAGGTTAAGCGCCTGGAAGCACAGCTGGGCACGCGCCTGTTCGATCGCATTTACCGGGGCATCGAGTTGACCGAAGCCGGCCAGGTGTTGTTCCAGCAGGTGCACCAGGGCCTGCAGGCGATGGATGACGGCATTGCCCAAGCCACCGGTCGCGGCCAGCGCGAGGTGCTGCAGGTGGCCACCGACTTTGCTTTTGCGGCGTTCTGGCTGATGCCAAGGCTGCAGCGCTTTCATGAGGCTTATCCACAGGTGGATGTGAGCCTGGTCACCGGTGAACGCAGCCAGGGGATGCTGCGCCCGGACATCGATGTGGCGGTGCTTTTCGGTGATGGGCGCTTTCACCAGGGCGAAAGCCGCTGGCTGTTCGATGAGGAAGTTTTCCCGGTGTGCAGCCCCCGGCTGACGGATGGCAAACCCTTGTCAGCCGTGGCTTTGCAACGATTGCCCTTGCTGCATTTGAAGGGCGAGCAAGCCAGCCGCTGGTTTGACTGGGCGGGGGTGTTTCGCGGGTTTGGTGTGGCCAGCCCGCCGCCGGCGGGGCAGTTGCGTTTCGACAACTACACGTTGCTGATTCAGGCAGCGATTGCTGGCCAGGGCGTGGCGATTGGGTGGGGGCACTTGGTGGATAAGTTGGTGGAGCAAGGGTTGCTTTGCCGGCCTTTGGAGGGGAGTTTGCGCTCGGAGCGTGGGTATTATGCGGTTCTGCCACCGCGCAAGCGGCGTGGGGCGCTGATCGAGCGGTTTGTCGGTTGGCTGGAGCATGAGCGCAGCCTTTGAGATTTTGGGCCGCTTTGCGGCCCATCCGACCGGTACGGCGCCCCGGCGAGGCCGCTCCCACAGGCTGCTCAGATCTAGACCACGAAGTTCAGATGCTCGCCCCGGTGCAGGTCCAGTTCCAGCATATCCGCCATCCCCGCCGCCACACGTGCCCACCCCTCATCGGGCAACGCCTGCGGCGTATTGATCAGGGTCCAGCGCAACGCACTGCGCTGCAACCCATCAACCACATGGTCCACGCATTCCCGCTCTGTCTCGCTGTACTTGCCCGGCTCATCCAGCACAGCGAAATCGCCCACCAGCAACAGCCGGCGTATAGTCGTACGCTCAAGCCCCGCCACCAGTGCCTCGCTCAGGCGTGCTTGCCCCGGCAAGTCACCTGGCGCCAGCGCCGATAGCAGGGCGATTACTGCCGAGCCGCCTGCCGCGCCCTGTTCAGCCTGGTCGGCATCGTGCAGCCCGCCTATCTTGAAGTGCAGGCCCGGGCGCGCGGTGTGGCGGTTGAGGTCATCAACCACGGCGGTGACTTCGTGCTGGCGCGACAGCAGCTCGGCCATCAGGGCATTGCCCAGGCTGCTTTCAGGCCCGAACAAGACCAGTTTGTACACTGGGGTTTCGGCGTTTTTCACTGCATCACTCCCTTTGCAGGTGGTGATGGTTGGACCGCAATCAGGAGTTATCGTGCAGAGGATCAAGGGTTACCACGCCCACGTTTATTACGACGCAGCGACCATGGAGCAGGCCCGGGAACTGTGCGAGGAGGCGGCGCGGCTGTTCCCCGTGACGATGGGGCGCATGCACCAGAAGCCGGTGGGGCCGCACCCGGACTGGAGTTGCCAGCTGGCGTTCGAGCCGGAGTTCGTGGGCGTGGTGCTGCCATGGCTGGCGCTGTATCGGAAGGGTTTGGTGGTGTTCATGCACCCGCTGACCGGGGATGAGCTGGCGGACCACCGGGATCATGCGATCTGGATGGGGGCTTTGCGGCCCTTGGACCTGTCGATATTTGGTGGGTAGATTGGTATGCCTGTGCCGGCGTCTTCGCGGGTAAACCCGCTCCCACAGGTACTGCACAGACCTTGAGAGCGGCGCGTTCCTTGTGGGAGCGGGTTTACCCGCGAAGCAGGCGACGCGGTTTAGCGACGGGCGCCGCGCACCCCTTCAGCCAGTGCCGAGCACAGGCTGAGTACATCATTCACTGCCTGGTCGGCACTCTTGGCCTGGGCAATCTTGTCGACCAGCGCCGAGCCCACCACTACACCATCCGCCAGGCGGGCGATGTTCGCAGCCTGCTCCGGGGTACGGATGCCGAAACCAACGCTGATCGGCAGGTCGGTATGCCGGCGCAGGCGGGCAATGGCTTCGGTCACGTGCTCGGTGGTCGCCGAGCCGGCACCGGTCACCCCGGCCACCGACACGTAGTAGACAAACCCGGAGCTGCGCTCCAGCACCCGCGGCAGGCGCGCATCGTCGGTGGTCGGCGTGGTCAGGCGGATGAAGTCGATGCCTGCGGCCTGGGCCGGGGTGGCCAGTTCGGCGTCGTGCTCTGGCGGCAGGTCGACGATGATCAGGCCATCGACGCCCGCTGCTTTGGCTTCAGCCACGAACGGTTCCACGCCAAAGCGGTGGATCGGGTTGTAGTAGCCCATCAGCACGATTGGCGTGGTCTGGTTATCCACACGGAATTCGCGAACCATCTGCAGGGTCTTGGCCAAGGTCTGGCCAGCTTCCAGGGCGCGCAGGGTGGCCAGCTGGATGGCCACGCCATCGGCCATCGGGTCGGTGAACGGCATGCCCAGTTCGATCACGTCGGCGCCAGCGGCCGGCAGCCCCTTGAGGATCTGCAGCGAGGCGTCGTAGCCCGGGTCGCCTGCGGTGACGAAGGTGACCAGTGCCGAACGGCCTTCGGCCTTCAGTTCGGCGAAGCGTTGTTCAAGACGGCTCATGCCTGTTTCTCCTGGGCGGCCATGTGGTTCATGACGGTTTGCATGTCTTTGTCGCCGCGGCCTGACAGGCACACGACCATCAGGTGGTCCTTGGGCAGCTTCGGTGCGCGCTTGATCGCTTCGGCCAGGGCGTGGGAGCTTTCCAGGGCCGGGATGATGCCTTCCAGGCGGCAGGTGGCGTGGAACGCATCCAGCGCTTCGTCATCGGTGATGCTGACGTATTCGACGCGCTTCACTTCGTGCAGGTAGGCGTGTTCCGGGCCGATGCCTGGGTAGTCGAGGCCTGCGGAAATCGAGTGGGCGTCGGTGATCTGGCCGTCTGCATCTTGCAGCAGGTAGGTACGGTTGCCGTGCAGTACGCCCGGTACGCCGCCGTTCAGGCTGGCGGCGTGCTTGTCGGTGTGCACGCCGTGGCCACCGGCTTCGACGCCGATGATCTGCACGCTCGGCTCTTCGAGAAACTCATGGAACAGGCCCATGGCATTGGAGCCACCGCCAACGCAGGCAACCAGGCTGTCTGGCAGGCGGCCTTCCTTCTCTTGCAACTGGGCGCGGGTTTCTTTGCCTATGATCGACTGGAAGTCGCGAACCATCGCCGGGTACGGGTGTGGACCCGCCACGGTGCCGATCAGGTAGAAGGTGTCTTCGACGTTGGTCACCCAGTCGCGCAGAGCTTCGTTCATGGCGTCTTTGAGGGTGCCGGTGCCGGCAGTGACCGGGACGATCTCGGCGCCCAGCAGTTTCATGCGGAACACGTTGGCCTGCTGGCGCTCGATGTCGGTGGCGCCCATGTAGATCACGCAAGGCAGGCCGAAGCGGGCGGCGACGGTGGCGGTAGCCACACCGTGCATGCCGGCGCCGGTTTCGGCGATCAGGCGCTTCTTGCCCATGCGTTTGGCCAGCAGCACCTGGCCGATGCAGTTGTTCACCTTGTGCGCGCCGGTGTGGTTGAGCTCTTCACGCTTGAAGAAGATTTTCGCGCCGCCGCAGTGCTCGGTCAGGCGTTCGGCGAAGTACAGCGGGTTGGGGCGGCCGATGTAGTCGCGCTGGAAATAGGCCAGCTCTTCAAGGAACCTGGGGTCTGCCTTGGCCGCTTCGTATTCGCGGGCCAGGTCCAGCACCAGTGGCATCAGGGTTTCGGCCACGTAGCGGCCGCCGAACGAGCCGAACAGGCCATTGGCGTCGGGGCCGGGGCGGTATTGGGACTGGGTCATGGGGCGCTCCAGGGCGTAATGAATGAGTGATGGGCTTTACTCTAACCACGGCAGGCCCCGCTGAAAACCGATAAGATTGCGCAAACTTGTCAGAAAAACTCACAGGTAACATGGCCCACGACCTCCCTCCCCTGAACGCCCTGCGCGCCTTCGAGGCAACCGCCAGGCTCAACAGCGTTAGCCAGGCGGCTGAAGCGCTGCATGTCACCCATGGCGCAGTCAGCCGGCAGATCAAGGTGCTGGAGGAGCACCTTGGCGTAGCCCTGTTCGTCAAGGACGGGCGTGGCATCAAACTCACAGATGCCGGCGTGCGCCTGCGTGATGCCAGTGGCGAGGCTTTCGACCGGCTGCGCAGCGTGTGTGCCGAACTCAGCCGTGATGTCAGCGAGGCACCGTTCGTGCTGGGCTGCTCGGGCAGCCTGCTGGCGCGCTGGTTTATTCCCAGGCTGGGGCGACTCAAGGCGGAATTACCTGAATTGCGTCTGCACTTGTCGGCAGGTGAAGGCGACCTCGACCCGCGTCGTCCAGGGCTCGATGCATTGCTGGTGTACGCAGAGCCTCCGTGGCCTGCGGACATGCAGGTGCATGTGCTGGCCGAAGAGCGTATCGGCCCGGTGCTCAGCCCCCACTTTGCCGGCTTCGAACGCTTGCGCGGCGCGCCTGCCAGCGCCTTGCTGGAGGAGGCCCTTTTGCATACCACCTCACGGCCACAAGCATGGCCAACCTGGGTTCGGCAGCAGGGGTTGGACCCGGCCGGGTTGCACTATGGCCAGGCGTTCGAGCATTTGTATTACTTGCTGGAGGCTGCAGTCGCCGGCCTTGGCGTGGCCATTGCGCCGCAGCCGCTGGTGGCGGATGACTTGAGGGCTGGACGGCTCAGCGCGCCGTGGGGGTTTTCCCCAACGCGGGCAGCGCTGGCGTTGTGGGTGCCACGGCGCGCCGCGGATGGGCGCGCCGAGCAACTGGCGCAGTGGCTGCGCCGTGAGTTGCAACGCCAGGCGGGTTAGTTGCGACGCGACAACAGATAGGCCGCCAGCAGACCGAGGGCACCAATGGCTACGCCTGCCGTTGTAATCGGGTGTTCCTGGGCGTAATCACGGGTGGCGATGCCGGTCTGGCGGGTGCGGGTCTTCACTTCCTCATAAGCATCGCTGAGCAGGCTGCGCGAGTGTTTCAGCGCGCTTTCGGCGTTGCTGCGGATTGCCTTCACCGACTTCTGGGATTCTTCCGACGCATCGTGCTTGAGGTTCTCCAGGCTTTTCAGAAGGCTCTCGATCTCCGCTTCCATGCTTTCCAGGGACGTTTTACGCAGCGAGTTGCGGTGCATGTTGACTCTCCTTTGCAGAATGGACTGTAAGAAATGCGACCCTAGGCCTGCGTGAAAGTGCGATCGAACTTTCGCTGACGGTGATGGCTCGCAGGTAAACCAGGCCTGCGCTGCTAGGCTCAATCTCACAGTCACCCATGGAGAGCGCTCATGACCGATCATCACACCTACAAGAAGATCGAACTGGTAGGGTCTTCGCCCACCAGTATCGAAGATGCGATCAACAATGCCCTGGCCGAAGCCGGCAAAAGCATCAAGCACCTGGAATGGTTCGAAGTGGTCGATACCCGTGGCCATATCCGCGATAACAAGGCGGCGCACTTCCAGGTCACGCTGAAGGTGGGCTTTCGTATCGCCAACAGCTGAAACAGCGCCGGGCTGGATGATCTCGGCGTGATGGAGTATTTAAGAGAGGGGCGCCTTGGCGGGCGCCCTTTCTGATTTCATCTGCACAAGGAAAGCGAGTGATGAACAAACTGATTCTGGCGCTGGGCCTGATGACCCTGGCCGGTGGTGCGCTGGCAGCGGGCAAGCCGTGCGAGGAGCTGAAGGCGGAAATTGCGGCCAAGCTGGATGCCAAGGGTGTCACTGGCTACAAGCTGGAGATCGTCAAGAAAGGCGACCCGGCGGGCAAGGTGATTGGTAGCTGCGAGGCCGGTACCAAGGAGATTGTGTACCGGCGCGGCTGATGTGTTGGCTTCTTCGCGGGCAAGCCCGCGAAGGGGCTCATTCGGCTTTGAGGGCCTGTGCCATCAGTTCATAAGACCGAATCCGGTCCTCATGCTCATACAGGTCACAGGTAAAGATCAGTTCGTCCGCCCCGGTCTGCTCCAGCAGCACCTCCACCTTGGCCCGCACCTTCTGCGGGCTGCCGATCATCGCCAGGCCCAGGAAACTGCCCACCGCGTCGCGTTCATGGGGCAACCACAGCCCATCCATGCTTTCCACCGGCGGTTTCTGCATCAGGCTTTGCCCACGAATCAGCGCGAGAATGCGCTGATACACCGAGGTAGCGAGGAATTCGGCCTTCTCGTCGGTTTCCGCCACCACCATGGGAATGCCCAACATCACATAGGGCTTGTCCAGCGTGGTCGATGGCTTGAAATGATTGCGGTACACGCGAATGGCCTCGTGCATGTAGCGCGGCGCGAAATGCGAGGCGAAGGCGTAGGGCATGCCGCGTATGCCGGCCAGCTGGGCGCTGAACAGGCTGGAGCCCAGCAACCACATGGGCACGTCGGTATCGTGCCCCGGTACGGCGATCACTTTTTGATCATCGGTGCGTGGCCCGAGGTAGCGCGACAGCTCCTCGACATCGTCCGGGAAGTCGTCCGGGCCGCCTGCGCGGTCACGTCGCAGGGCATAGGCCGTCATCTGGTCCGAACCCGGCGCACGGCCTAGGCCCAGGTCGATACGCCCTGGATACAGGCTGGCCAGGGTGCCGAACTGCTCAGCGATCACCAGCGGCGCATGGTTGGGCAGCATGACCCCGCCAGAGCCCACGCGAATGGTCGAAGTCCCCCCGGCCAGGTAACCGATCAGCACCGACGTGGCTGAGCTGGCGATGCCGTCCATGTTGTGGTGCTCGGCTACCCAGAAGCGGTTGTAGCCAAAGCGCTCGACGTGCTGCGCCAAGTCCAGAGAGTTGCGCAGCGACTGCGCCGGGCCTGCGCCTGCGCGCACGGGCACCAGGTCGAGGGTGGAAATCTTCAGGTCACGCAGCTGCGTCATGGTGCCTCCGCAAAAGTGGTTGGCCAGCGGCCTCTTTGACTCTGTATGGGCGCATTCGTTGGATTCAATGCCTGCACTCATATTGCGCTGAACTTGCGGCTGGCGGCAGGCCTCTGAACGGTAGGTAAGTAACCCAGTGACCAGGAGGCATCATGAAAAAGACAGCATCGGCAATCTGGCAAGGTGGCCTGAAGGATGGCAAAGGCCTGCTTTCTACCGAAAGTGGCGCACTCAAGCAGAACCCTTACGGCTTCAACACCCGTTTTGAAGGCACGCCCGGGACCAACCCGGAGGAGCTGATCGGGGCGGCGCATGCCGGCTGTTTCTCGATGGCGCTGTCGATGATGCTGGGTGAAGCGGGGCTGACCGCGGACCGGATCGATACTGCGGCCGAGGTGACGCTCGACAAGCAAGCGGATGGTTTTGCCATTACGGCTGTGCACCTGGTGCTCAGGGCCAAGGTGCCTGGGGCCAGCGAGGCGCAGTTCCTGGAGATCGCCAACAAGGCCAAGGAAGGGTGCCCGGTGTCCAAGGTGTTGAACGCCAAGATCAGCCTGGATGCAGCGTTGGTGGGCTGAAGCGGCGCAACGGTGGCGCTTTGCTGTAGTCTAAACAGCGTCGGCAGCACCACTGCCTTTTCAGGAGCCGTTCCATGATTCGCGTAGCAATCGCCGTGTTGGCTTCCCTGGTCGCCACGTCTGCGTTGGCGGCGGTGAAGCCGTGCGAGGAGCTTAAAGCCGAGATCGAGGCCAAGATCCAGGCCCAGGGGGTGACTTCCTACACCTTGGAGATCGTGCCCAACAGCGAGGCCAAGGACCAGAACATGGTCGTTGGTAGCTGTGATGGCGGGACCAAGAAGATCATTTACCAGAAGAATGATCGGTAGGTTCACGATTTTGGGGCTGCAAAGCAGCCCCAGCATCATGGAATGCAGAACACGTTGCTAGGCTCGTTCACCACCACCTTGCGGCTGGCGTCATACAGCAGCACTTGCGGCTCCATCACCGGCGCACGCGCCTCCAGGCGATAGCGCTCGCCAGCCTTGAAGTCATCAAAGCGCACGGTCAGGTAGCAGGTACGGTCCCTGGGTTCGGACATGATGCCGCCCGAGTAGATTTCATAATCGAAGCGCACCACCAACTCGTGCTTGCCCGGCGTTACCTGGAAATAGCGGCCATCATCCAGGCGCTTGCCGTCGAGGCGGTCGGCCATGATCACTCGGCCGGGGGTCATGGTGTAGAGGTCGACCCAGGCCTGCTTGGGGTCGACGGGCGGCAAGGGGCTGGCGCAAGCCCCCAGTGCACTGAGGGCGATCAGCATCATGGGCTGGCGCATGGCAAAACTCCCACTTGCGATTTACACGTTACAAGCATAGCGCCGATTGTACGCTTCAGGTGCGTTGGCAGCCTGCGGGCAAGCCTTGGCCGACCATTTTTTGCTGGTCGTCGTAAAGCTTGATCCAGGGGCGGAAGCCGATACTGCCCGCGTGCAGCTGATAGCGCTGGCCGGCGCCGAAGTCCTTGAAGGTCAGCTTGACCTGGCAATCGCGCCACAGCGGTTCGCTGACCGGGCCGATATTGCTGGGGGTAACCGGGAACTGGTAGCGCACGGTCAGCTCGTGGCTGCCGGGTTGTACTTCGAAATAGCGGCTGTCGGCCCAGTCACGCTCATCTACCTGCAGGGCGTCCAGCGAGGTGTTGTCGTAGGGCGTGAGGTCGATCCAGGCCTGGTTCGGGTCTGGGTCTGGCAATGTCGAACAGGCGGAAATCATTAACAGTGAGCCGGCGACCAACAATGCACGCATGGCGAAACTCCCCCTTGGCGAGATAGTCTTGGAGCGAATCAGCCTTGAGCGAGTCAGACAGTCCCGGATGCTTCAACTTTTTCTTATGCAGCGCTCAGGCCCTGGGGCACTCGACCGCGTTTTCACCCGTTTGGTTCCGCTGCTGGCGGCGCTTCTGCTGAACGGTTGCACCAGCGCGGCCTACTACGGGCAGTTGGCAGAGGGGCAGTGGCAACTGCTGCGTGCGCGCCAGCCAGTGGAGCAGGTGGTGGCTGACCCTACTACCCCCGCGCCATTGCGCGCGCACTTGCAACAGGCCGAACGGGCGCGGGTGTTTGCCAGCCAGCAATTGAAACTGCCGGATAACCGCAGCTATCGGGTTTACGCCGACCTTGGCCGCCCTTACGTGGTGTGGAATGTTTTCGCCACGCCCGAGTTGTCGTTGCAACCGGTGACGCACTGTTTTCCGATTGCAGGGTGTGTGGCGTACCGCGGCTACTACCAGCAAGGCGCGGCGCGCGGCGCGGCGGCGCTGATGCGCCAGGACGGCCTGGATGTGTACGTGGGGGGTGTGGAAGCTTATTCGACCCTGGGCTGGTTCGATGACCCGATCCTGTCCTCGATGGTGGGCTGGGGCGATGAGCGCTTGGCGACGTTGATTTTCCATGAGCTGGCCCACCAGCGCTTTTATGTGCAGGACGACACCGAATTCAACGAGTCGTTTGCCTCGTTCGTCGAGCAGGAAGGCACGCGGCAATGGCGTGCGGCGCGTGGGTTGGCTGCCGGTGGCGAGGCGCAGGGGCAGCAGCGTGACCAGTTCATTCGGCTGGTGCTGGCCAGTCGTGGGCGGTTGCAGGCGATTTATGCCGGGCCTTTGGACGATGCGCACAAGCGGCTGGCCAAACGGGCGGAGTTCGATCGGCTGAGGCAGGAGTATCGGCGGTTGCGAGATGGCCAATGGGGCGGGGACAAGCGCTATGACGCCTGGGTGTATGGGCCGATGAACAATGCCAAGTTGTTACCGTTCGGGCTTTATGACCAGTGGGTGCCGGCGTTTACGGCGGTGTTTCGTGAGGTTGGCGGAGATTGGGCCAGGTTTTACCAGCGGGTCGAGCAACTGGGGCGGTTGCCGATTGATGAACGGAAGGCCGCATTGCAGGGGTTGATGGTTAGCCAGTGAGATTTTGGGGCCGCTTTGCGGCCCCAGTGGCCCTTAACCCTTGCTGAAAGCCTGATGCAGCTCGGCTACCGTAGCGAAATGGAAAGCGGGCTCCTCCGCCATCAACTCTTCCTGGCTACCAAACCCATACCCCACCGCCACTGCCTGCAAGCCATTGCTGCGCGCGCCAATCAGGTCATGCTTGCGGTCACCGATCATCAGCGTCTGCGCCGGGTCCAGCCCTTCTTCATCGAGCAGGTGGCGAATCAGCTCGACCTTGTTGGTGCGCGTGCCGTCCAGCTCGCTGCCGTAGATCACCTTGAAGTGGTGGTCGAAGGCGAAGTGCCGGGCGATTTCCCGGGCAAATTCCCAAGGTTTGGAGGTGGCGATGTACAGCGTACGGCCCTGCCCGTTCAGGGTTTCAAGCAACGCCGGCACGCCTTCGAACACCAGGTTTTCGTACAACCCGGTTACGCGAAAGCGCTCCCGGTAGAAATTCACCGCATCCCAGGCCTTGGCTTCGTCGAAGCTGTAGAACTGCATGAAAGCCTGAAGCAGGGGCGGGCCGATGAAGTGCTCGAGGCGGGCCAGGTCCGGTTCGTCGATACCCAGCTTGGCCAGGGCGTACTGGATCGAGCGGGTGATGCCCAGGCGCGGGTCGGTCAGGGTGCCGTCGAGGTCGAAGAGGATATTTTGCTGATGCATGTTCGTCTCGGTAGTCGGGTTCATTCCGGTTGGTCGTAGCCTTCGGCCAGGTGCTGGTCCTTGAGCTTCACGTAGTTGCCGGCGCTGTAGGAGAAGAATGCGCGCTCCTTGTCGTTCAGCAGCCGGGCCTGTTTCACCGGGCTGCCCATGTACAGATAGCCGCTGACCAGGCGCTTGCCTGGCGGGACCAGGCTGCCGGCGCCGATGATCACTTCGTCCTCGACGATGGCGCCGTCCATGATGGTGCTGCCCATGCCGACCAGGATGCGGTTGCCCAGGGTACAGCCATGCAACATCACCTTGTGGCCGATGGTCACTTCGTCGCCGATGATCAGCGGGAAGCCGTCCGGGTTGAACGGGCCGGCGTGGGTGATATGCAGCACACTGCCATCCTGCACGCTGGTGCGCGCGCCGATGCGGATGCGGTGCATGTCGCCGCGTACCACGGTCAACGGCCAGACCGAGCTGTCTTCACCGATCTCCACGTCGCCCAGCACCACCGCCGAACGGTCGACGAAGGCCCTGGGCCCCACTTTCGGAGTGTGTTGCTGGAAGTTGCGAATGGCCATGATAGCGTCTCTCATCTGTGCCGATAGGCAGGCTGCCTGCTGCGGTCGGCGTCGATTGTAATTAAGATGGGGCAGTGTTTCTTCTGCCAAGGTATCCAAACCGTGACTGCGAACAACCCGCTTCTGCAATCCCACGATCTGCCGCCCTTCTCGCAAATTCGTGCCGAACACGTGTTGCCGGCGATCGAAGCGATCCTGGCCGACAACCGTAAAGCCATTGCCGAGATCCTCGAAAAGCAGGGCAAGAACCCCACCTGGGCCGGCCTGGTGCTGGCCATGGACGAACTGAACGACCGCCTGGGCGCCGCCTGGAGCCCGGTCAGCCACCTTAACGCGGTGTGCAACAGCGCGGAGCTGCGCGAGGCCTACGAGTCATGCCTGCCGGCGTTGAGCGCCTACTCTACCGAACTGGGCCAGAACCGTGCGCTGTTCGAAGCCTACCAGGCACTGATCGACAGCCCGGAAGCCGCCGGCTTCGACGTGGCGCAAAAGACTATCCTCGAGCATGCCCTGCGTGACTTCCGCCTGTCGGGTATCGACCTGCCGGCGGACAAGCAGCAGCGCTACGCCGAAGTGCAGAGCAAACTCAGCGAGCTGGGCAGCCGCTTCTCCAACCAGCTGCTCGATGCCACCCAGGCCTGGACCAAGCACGTTACCGATGAAGCCGCACTGGCCGGCCTGACCGACTCGGCCAAGGCGCAGATGGCCGCCGCTGCCCAAGCCAAGGGCCTCGACGGCTGGCTGATCACGTTGGAGTTCCCCAGCTACTACGCGGTGATGACCTACGCCAGCGACCGCGCCCTGCGCGAAGAGCTATACGCCGCTTACTGCACCCGCGCCTCGGACCAGGGCCCGAATGCCGGCCAGTTCGACAACGGTCCGGTGATGGGCGAAATCCTCGATCTGCGTCAGGAACTGGCCGAGCTGCTTGGCTACAAGAACTACGCCGAGCTGAGCCTGGCCACCAAGATGGCCGAGTCCAGCGACCAGGTGCTGAGCTTCCTGCGAGACCTGGCCAAGCGCTCCAAGCCGTTCGCCGCCCAGGACCTGCAACAGCTCAAGGCCTACGCCGCCGAACAAGGCTGCCCTGAACTGGCCAGCTGGGACACTGGCTACTTTGGCGAGAAGCTGCGCGAGCAGCGCTACAGCGTGTCGCAGGAAGCCCTGCGTGCCTATTTCCCGATCGACAAGGTGCTGGGCGGTCTGTTCAGCATCGTGCAGCGCCTGTACGGCATCGAAATCGCCGAACTCAAGGGCTTCGACAGCTGGCACCCAGACGTACGCTTGTTCGAGATCAAGGAAAACGGCCAGCACGTCGGCCGCTTCTTCTTCGACCTGTACGCCCGCGCCAACAAGCGTGGTGGCGCCTGGATGGATGGCGCCCGTGACCGTCGCCGCACGGCCGGCGGCCAGCTGCAGAGCCCGGTGGCCAACCTGGTGTGCAACTTCACCCCGGCTGCACCCGGCAAGCCGGCGCTGCTGACCCACGATGAAGTAACCACCCTGTTCCACGAGTTCGGCCACGGCCTGCACCACATGTTGACCCGCATCGAACACGCCGGGGTTTCCGGCATCAATGGCGTGGCCTGGGATGCGGTCGAACTGCCGAGCCAGTTCATGGAAAACTGGTGCTGGGAGCCGGAAGGCCTGGCACTGATCTCCGGGCACTACGAAACGGGTGCTGCCCTGCCCCAGGACCTGCTGGACAAGATGCTGGCGGCTAAAAACTTCCAGTCGGGCATGATGATGGTGCGCCAGCTGGAGTTTTCGCTGTTCGACTTCGAACTGCACGCCAGCCATGGCGACGGTCGCAGCGTGCTGCAGGTGCTCGAAGGCGTGCGCGACGAGGTATCGGTCATGCGCCCACCGGCGTATAACCGCTTCCCCAACAGCTTTGCGCATATTTTTGCGGGCGGTTACGCAGCGGGCTACTACAGCTACAAGTGGGCTGAAGTGCTGTCGGCCGACGCTTTCTCGCGTTTCGAAGAAGAAGGTGTTCTCAATGCCGAGACTGGCCGCGCCTTCCGCGAGGCGATCCTGGCCCGTGGTGGGTCGCGCGAGCCGATGGAGCTGTTCGTCGACTTCCGTGGCCGTGAGCCTTCCATCGATGCATTGCTGCGCCACAGTGGCCTCACCGAGGACGCTGCGGCATGAGTGAGGTTGCTGTGAACAAGACCAAGAAACGCTTTATTGCCGGGGCGGTATGCCCGGCATGCAGCGAGCCCGACAAGCTGATGATGTGGAATGAAGACGGCGTGCCGCACCGTGAGTGTGTGGCTTGCGGCTTTACCGACACCCTCAACGAACAGGGCCTGTCGGTGCCCAAGGAACTCGGCACGCGGGTCAACAACCTGGCACCCAAAGCCGCGCCGACCAAGGTGCAGACGGTGCAGTTCTTCCCTAATCCGAAGCTGAAGAAACCGACAGAGTAAGTACTGGCTGTCGGATCAGAGGCGCTGGTGGATTCAAGGCAGGTACGATACTGTATGTAAATACAGTATAGGGGTTGGCCATGAATCCTCCAGCACCACTAAAGGGCCGTGGCACGGCACACAATCCGCACAATCGTTTTGCCCCCAGCCATTCGCTGGTAGAGGACGACGGCTGGTATCAGGAAGTGCCGCAGACCCAAGGCACCGAGGTGCGTAGCGAAACGGCGAAATCGGTCATCACCCGCAACACCTCGCCCGACCTGCCCTTCGACCGCTCCATCAACCCTTACCGCGGCTGCGAGCATGGCTGCATCTACTGCTATGCCCGCCCCTCCCATGCCTATTGGGACCTCTCCCCCGGCTTGGACTTCGAAACCAAGCTGATCGCCAAGACCAATGCCGCCGAAGTGCTCGCGCAACAGCTGAGCAAACCGGGTTACGTGTGCGCGCCAATCAATCTGGGTTCCAATACCGACCCGTACCAGCCGATCGAGCGGGAACAGATGCTGACCCGGCGTCTGCTGGAAGTGTTGCTGCGTTTTCGTCACCCGGTGACCATCGTGACCAAGGGCTCGCTGGTGTTGCGTGACCTCGATCTGCTGGCAGAGATGGCCCGCCAGCGCCTGGCACGGGTAATGATCAGCCTGACCACACTGGACGACGATCTCAAGCGGGTGCTGGAACCGCGGGCGGCGTCACCCAATGCCCGGTTGAGGGCCATCCGCGTGTTGCGCGAGGCGGGTGTGCCGGTAGGTGTGTTGTGTTCGCCGATGATTCCGATGATCAACGACAGTGAGCTGGAGCGCTTGCTGGAGGCTGCCAAGGACGCTGGCGCACAGAGTGCGGCCTACATGATGTTGCGCCTGCCGCTGGAAGTGGCGCCGTTGTTCGAGCAATGGCTGCAGGACCATTACCCGCAGCGGGCGGCGCATGTATTGAGCCTGATCCGCCAGAGCCGGGGTGGCGAGCTGTATGACAGCCGGTTTGGCACGCGCATGCGTGGCGAGGGTGTGTTTGCCGAGCTGCTGGGGCAGCGTTTTGCCAAGGCCATGAAGCGGCTGGAATTCGAAGGCCGGGAAGCGCAGGGGCTGGATTGCTCGGCCTTCTGTCCGCCGGGTGGGCAGATGGCCCTGTTCTGAAACCCAAGGGCACAATGCCAGCCCAGAATTTAACTAATCCCAGTTAATAAATGCGCTAATGCATCTTGGCAATTGATGTTTTTTTGCTATTATCCAAGTCCCGCCTTTTCTATCTGGAACACCCGTTCTAGAGCCTTCGAATTAAGTTTCAGTTAAGTTTTCCCCGCTAGCGTAGGAAATCAGTCCACACCGACTGTGATCTATGGCCTGTGCGTGTCATCTAAATCCCTGCATAGCCAGAATCTTTCACCGGTAAAATGGATTTACCTACACACCGTCAAGAGGATGAATCATGCCCGTCAAGGACCCATCCAAGGTCGTACCGCAGGTCCCCGCGGAAAGCGCCGATGCTGCCCTGAAGCACATCGTCGACGGCTTCCTGCGCTTTCACCATGATGTCTTCCCTGATCAGCAAGAGCTGTTCAAGAAGCTTGCCACCGCGCAAACACCGCGCGCCATGTTCATTACCTGTGCAGACTCGCGCATTGTCCCCGAGCTGATCACCCAGAGCTCGCCAGGCGACCTGTTCGTGACCCGTAACGTGGGCAACGTGGTACCGCCTTATGGCCAGATGAATGGCGGTGTTTCCAGCGCGATCGAGTACGCCGTACTTGCGCTGAAAGTGCACCACATCATCATTTGCGGTCACTCCGACTGTGGCGCCATGCGTGCTGTACTCAACCCGCACTCGCTGGACAAGATGCCGACAGTCGGGGCCTGGTTGCGCCATGCCGAAGTGGCTCGCACCGTGGTCGAGAACAACTGCTCGTGCGGCAGTGAACACGAAAC
This sequence comes from Pseudomonas sp. NBRC 111140, assembly GCF_001320885.1. NCBI lineage: Bacteria > Pseudomonadati > Pseudomonadota > Gammaproteobacteria > Pseudomonadales > Pseudomonadaceae > Pseudomonas > Pseudomonas sp. NBRC 111140. Next base: position 13,147 of record NZ_BCBQ01000076.1, on the reverse strand, counting down.
GATGCAGGTGCTGACCAAGGAAAACGTCATCGCCCAGCTGCACCACCTGCGTACCCACCCTTCGGTGGCCTCGCGTCTGGCCGCTGGCCAGCTGTACATTCATGGCTGGGTCTACGACATTGAGACCAGCAGGATCGAAGCCTATGACGCCGCCAGCGACAGCTTCCTGCCCCTGGCCGCCGGCGAGCCGGTCCCCTGCGCCACTCCGAGAGGCCGCTACTAAGCGACCCATCCACCGCTAGAACCTTGATAGCCGGCTGCATCCTGTAGGGGTGTGGCGCGGCCTTCGGCTGCCTTGAAATCCCTGACTGCCCTGCCGGCAAACCCGCTGGCGGCCCGCGCCTGCGCGCTCGTCAGGGGCAAACGTGCCCACGGCCAGAGGAATGGCCGTGCGACTAGAGAAAGGAGAAACACGGTGAACATTACACAGTTGAAAGCGGCCCTGCCGCGTGAGTTGCTGGCGTCGGTGGTGGTCTTCCTGGTGGCGCTGCCATTGTGCATGGGCATTGCGATCGCCTCGGGTATGCCGCCGGCCAAAGGCCTGATTACCGGCATTATCGGCGGCATTGTCGTCGGTTTTCTGGCTGGATCACCGCTGCAGGTCAGTGGACCGGCCGCAGGCCTGGCAGTACTGGTGTTCGAGCTGGTGCGCCAACATGGCATGCCCATGCTTGGGCCGATCCTGCTGCTGGCCGGCCTGCTGCAGTTGCTGGCTGGGCGTTTGCGCCTGGGCTGCTGGTTCCGCGTCACCGCGCCGGCGGTGGTGTATGGCATGTTGGCGGGGATTGGGGTGCTGATCGTGCTGTCGCAGGTGCATGTGATGTTCGATACGGCGCCGCAGCCTTCCGGGTTGCAGAACCTGCTGACATTCCCGTCCACCGTTGCCGCAGCCCTGCCACAGGAACGCGCAGGCGCTGGCTGGATGGCCGGTGCGCTGGGCCTCGGCACCATCGCCATCATGTGGGGCTGGGAGCGCCTTCGGCCGCAGCGGCTGCGCTTCGTGCCGGGTGCCTTGCTCGGTGTGGCGAGCATGACCGCCATCAGCCTGTGGCTGGCCTTGCCGGTGAACCGCGTACAAGTGCCGGCAGACCTGTCCGAGGCCATTGACTGGATTCGCCCAGATGACCTGATGCAACTCGCCGACCCTACCCTGCTGGTCGCTGCCTTTGCCCTGGCGTTCATCGCCAGCGCCGAAACCTTGCTGTCGGCCGCAGCGGTTGACCGCATGCACAGTGGCCAGCGTTCGGACTTCGACCGCGAGCTGTCAGCCCAGGGCATCGGCAACATGCTTTGCGGGGCGCTGGGCGCTTTGCCGATGACCGGGGTAATCGTGCGCAGCTCGGCCAACGTGCAGGCGGGGGCGCAGACGCGGGCCTCCGCGATATTCCATGGCCTTTGGCTGTTGGCTTTCGTGGTGGCGCTGAGCAGCGTGCTGCAGCAGATTCCGGTGGCGAGCCTGGCGGGTGTGCTGGTGTACACCGGGGTCAAGCTGGTCGATTTCAAGGCGTTTCGTGGGCTGGGCCGTTATGGCCGCATGCCGATGTTCACCTATGCGGTGACGGCGCTGGCGATCATTTTCACCGACCTGCTGACCGGCGTGATGCTGGGTTTTGCCCTGACCCTGCTGAAGCTGGCGTTCAAGGCGGCGCGGCTGAAGATCAACCTGGTCAGCCTGGAAAAAGCTGGGCATATGGAGCTGCGGCTCAGTGGTGCGGCGACGTTCCTGAAGGTGCCGGCGCTGACCCAGGTGCTGGATACCGTACCGGCGGGCACTACGTTGCACGTGCCGCTGGGTAACCTGAGCTACATCGACCACTCGTGCCTTGAGTTGCTGGAAGACTGGAACCGCAGCAATGGGGCGAATGGGTCGCGGCTGCTGATCGAGCAGCGGCGGTTGAAGCGGCGGATCGAGGGGAGGTTGCGGACTACGGCGGGGATTGGGGCCTGAAGCTGAAAATCTCTGTTGTCTGAACTGGCCTCTTCGCGGGTAAACCCGCTCCCACAGGGTACTGCACAGCATTCAAAGCCTGTGCGGTCCCTGTGGGATCGGGCGTGCCCGCGAAGAGGCCGGTACAGGAGGATCAGGCCGGTTGGCCCAGCTCCACACCCAGCTGTCGCGACAGGCACGGCCAGCGCTTCCACGCCTCGCCAGTTGCAGGGCTGCTCAGCTTCTCGCGATAAGCCTCCACCGATTCCACCGCAAAGCTCTCGTCATCGAGCATTTCGTCAACCGAGTGATGCACCACCTCATCCAGCTGGTTGGCAAAGCTCTCGCCAATCAACTGGTGGGCAATCAGGTTGGCGACGGTGGTGTCGACCGGGATCAGCGGCTGCTGGAAGTGGCGGATGTACAGGTCATTCACTTCCTCCACCAGACGGTGTGCCAGGTAAGCCTCATCCAGCAGGCAGTCCAGGCCTACATGCCCTTGCATCACACTGGGCGGTTGCAGGAAGTAGGCTTCGGCAATTTTCAGTACCGGTTTGATCTGCGATTCGATCCCGGCTTCGCGGGCGACCTCATGCGCGGCCTCCAGCAATTCCGGAACCTGGTCGATGTAGGCGCTGACGAAGCGCGCCAAAGTACCCTGGGCGTCCTGCTCAGGCAGTTGGATCGAGGGGTGCAGGTGGGGCAGTTGCAACTCGAGACGCTGTTTCAATTGGCCGGTCTGGCCTTCATGTTGATGGGCTTGGCTTACCTGCTCGCGTACAGCAGCGATGTTCATGACAACTCCAGGGACATTACGTTTCAAACGGAAGACACTAAATTAGCTCGGTATACAGAATACCTAAGACGTATTTGTTATAAATCCCGCAAACGTGTGCGCTCTCAGGTATATCGAAATGCCATTATTTCGCCACACCCTATCAACCTCGCGGTTTTCAGGCCATTTGCCTATTTCGTGAGGTTCATTTCACAGGCTTCATTGCGTGCCATTGGTCGCTGTCTATACTCCCGTTGAACGTGATTCGTTGATGAGGCCCGACTGCTTTTAGCAGGGGCTCGGTCGTCGAAGCCAGGCAGTCTTGACCGCCGTTCCCTCTTGCCGCAGGCCACGCCTCCGGGACAACAAGAATTAGAAGGGGAACCCGCAATGATGCGACATCCACATGTCTGGATGGGCCTCCTGTTGTGGTCGGTTTTTGGTCAGGCCAACGCCGCCTGGACCGTGAACATGCACCCAGGGGCGACGGAGGTCTCCAACGCCGTCTTCGACCTGCACATGACCATCTTCTGGATCTGCGTGATCATCGGCATCGTGGTGTTTGGCGCGATGTTCTGGTCGATGGTCATCCACCGCCGCTCCACCGGCCAGCAGGCCGCGCATTTCCACGAGCATACCTGGGTGGAAATCCTCTGGACCGTGGTGCCCTTCCTGATCCTGGTGGTCATGGCCATCCCGGCCACCAAGACCCTGATCGACATCTACGACGCCAGCGAGTCGGACATCGACATTCAGGTCACCGGCTACCAGTGGAAGTGGCACTACAAATACCTGGGCCAGGACGTGGAGTTCTTCAGCAACCTGGCCACGCCCGCCGATCAGATTCACAACAAAGCCCCCAAGGACGAGCATTACCTGCTTGAAGTCGATCAGCCGCTGGTGCTGCCGGTGGGTGCCAAGGTGCGTTTCCTGGTGACCGCTGCCGACGTCATTCACTCCTGGTGGGTGCCGGCCTTCGCGGTCAAGCGCGACGCCATCCCCGGCTTCGTCAACGAAGCCTGGACCCGTATCGAGAAGCCCGGCATCTACCGTGGCCAATGCACCGAGCTGTGCGGCAAGGACCACGGCTTCATGCCGGTGGTGGTCGAGGTCAAGTCCAAGGCCGATTACGACACCTGGCTAGGCGAGCGCAAGGCCGAAGCCGCCAAGCTCAAGGAGCTGACCAGCAAGGAATGGACCCTGGAAGAGCTGGTGGAACGTGGCGACAAGATCTACCACACCACCTGCGTGGCGTGTCACCAGGCTGAAGGCCAAGGCCTGCCGCCGATGTTCCCGGCACTCAAGGGCTCGAAGATCGCCACCGGGCCGAAGGAAGGCCACTTGAGCATTGTCTTCCACGGCAAGCCCGGCACGGCCATGGCGGCCTTCGGCAAGCAGCTGTCGGAAGTCGACATCGCCGCTGTGGTCACCTACGAGCGCAATGCCTGGGGCAACAACAAAGGCGACATGGTCACGCCGAAGGACGTGCTGGCGCTGAAGCAGGCAGAAGCCAAGTGAACCGGGTTACTCGCGGCAATCAATGGGTTGCAGGAGACAGGACATGAGTGCAGTGATCGACGACCACGCCCACGGCCATGAGCATGCACACGGCCCGGCCAAGGGCCTGATGCGCTGGGTGCTGACCACCAACCACAAGGACATCGGCACCATGTACCTGTGGTTCGCCTTCATGATGTTCCTGCTTGGTGGCTCGTTCGCCATGGTGATCCGCGCCGAGCTGTTCCAGCCGGGCTTGCAGATCGTTGAGCCGGCGTTCTTCAACCAGATGACCACCATGCATGGCCTGATCATGGTGTTCGGTGCAGTGATGCCGGCCTTCGTCGGGCTGGCCAACTGGATGATCCCATTGATGATCGGCGCGCCAGACATGGCCTTGCCGCGGATGAACAACTTCAGCTTCTGGCTGCTGCCGGCGGCCTTCCTGCTGCTGGTCTCGACCCTGTTCAGCCCGGGTGGCGGGCCTAACTTCGGCTGGACGTTCTACGCCCCGCTGTCTACCACCTATGCGCCAGCCAGCGTCACCTTCTTCATCTTCGCCATCCACCTGATGGGTATCAGCTCGATCATGGGGGCGATCAACGTGATCGCCACCATCCTCAACCTGCGTGCCCCAGGCATGACCCTGATGAAAATGCCGCTGTTCGTCTGGACGTGGCTGATTACCGCGTTCCTGCTGATTGCAGTGATGCCGGTACTGGCCGGCGTGGTGACCATGATGCTGATGGACATCCACTTCGGCACCAGCTTCTTCAGTGCCGCCGGTGGCGGTGACCCGGTGCTGTTCCAGCATGTGTTCTGGTTCTTCGGCCACCCTGAGGTGTACATCATGATCCTGCCGGCCTTCGGCGCGGTCAGCTCGATCATCCCGGCGTTTTCGCGCAAGCCGCTGTTCGGCTACACCTCGATGGTATATGCCACCGGCGCCATCGCCTTCCTGTCGTTCATCGTTTGGGCCCACCATATGTTCGTGGTTGGCATCCCGGTGGTCGGCGAGCTGTTCTTCATGTACGCCACCATGCTGATTGCCGTGCCCACCGGGGTGAAGGTGTTCAACTGGGTCAGCACCATGTGGGAAGGCTCGCTCACCTTCGAAACGCCAATGCTGTTCGCCATTGCCTTCGTCATCCTGTTCACCATCGGCGGTTTCTCCGGCCTGATGCTGGCGATTGCCCCGGCGGACTTCCAGTACCACGACACCTACTTCGTGGTGGCGCATTTCCACTACGTGTTGGTGCCAGGGGCAATTTTCGGCATCTTTGCATCGGCCTACTACTGGCTGCCGAAATGGACCGGCCACATGTACGACGAAACCCTCGGCAAGCTGCACTTCTGGCTGTCGTTCATCGGCATGAACATGGCCTTCTTCCCCATGCACTTCGTGGGGCTGGCCGGCATGCCGCGACGCATCCCGGACTACAACCTGCAGTTCGCCGACTTCAACATGGTGTCGTCGATCGGCGCCTTCATGTTTGGCGCCACGCAGATCTTCTTCCTGTTCATTGTCATCAAGTGCATACGTGGGGGCGCGCCGGCGCCTGCCAAGCCTTGGGATGGCGCTGAGGGCCTGGAATGGTCGATTCCTTCGCCTGCGCCCTACCACACCTTCCAGACACCCCCGGAAGTGAAATAGGAAATCAGCCATGAACGGCCTGTCGCTGAAACGCCTGGTAACGCGCCTGCTGATGCTGACGGTGGTGATGTTCGCCTTCGGTTTCGCCCTGGTGCCGATCTACGACGTGATGTGCAAGGCCTTTGGCATCAACGGCAAAACGGGTGGCCAGTACGAAGGTAGCCAGGTCAGCGACCCGACGCGTTCGGTGCGGGTGCAGTTCATGTCGACCAACGCCAGCGACATGGTCTGGGACTTCTATTCCACGGCCGATCAGCTGGAGGTGAACCCAGGGGCGGTGAACCAGATGATCTTCGTCGCGCATAACCCGACCGATCGGCCGATGAGCGCGCAGGCCATACCCAGCATCACCCCGGCCGAGGCCGCGGCGTACTTCCACAAGACCGAGTGCTTCTGCTTTACCCAGCAGGTGCTGCAGCCCGGCGAACGCATAGAGATGCCGGTGCGCTTCATCGTCGACCGCGATCTGCCGGCCAGCGTGAAGCACCTGACACTGGCCTACACCTTGTTCGACATCACCGCTCGCCACCCGCCGGTCGCGCATGTTGCGGCCCAGGACGTCCAGGGCGCCCGTTAAGGGAAGGAGAACAGCAATGGCAAGTCATGAGCACTACTACGTCCCGGCGCAGAGCAAGTGGCCGATCATCGCCACCATCGGCATGTTCATCACGGTGTTCGGTCTGGGAACCTGGTTCAACGACATGAAGGCCGGCCACCCGGACTCGCATGGGCCGCTGATCTTCTTCATCGGCGCGTTGTTCCTGGCCTACATGTTGTTCGGTTGGTTTGGGGCCGTGGTCAAAGAGAGCCGCGCCGGGTTGTACAGCCCGCAGCTGGACCGCTCGTTTCGCTGGGGCATGAGCTGGTTCATCTTCTCCGAGGTGATGTTCTTCCTGGCCTTCTTCGGTGCGCTGTTCTACGTGCGGGTGTTGGCAGGGCCATGGCTGGGCGGCGAAGGGGCCAAAGGTGTCGCGCACATGCTGTGGCCGACCTTCGAATTCACCTGGCCGCTGCTGCACACACCCGACCCGAAACTGTTCCCGCCGCCCAAGGAGGTGATCGACCCGTGGCACTTGCCACTGATCAACACCATCTTGCTGGTCAGTTCCAGTGTGACCATCACCCTTGCCCACCACGCCTTGCGCCGTGACCACCGTGGGCCGCTGAAATTCTGGATGGCGCTGACCATCGTGCTGGGTATCAGCTTCATCGCCTTGCAGGCCTTTGAATACCACGAGGCCTATACCAAGCTGGGGCTGACGCTGGGCTCGGGGATTTATGGCGCGACGTTCTTCATGCTCACCGGGTTTCACGGCGCCCACGTGACCTTGGGCACGATCATCCTGATCGTGATGTTCGTGCGTATTTTGCGTGGGCACTTCAACCCGGAGAAACACTTCGGCTTCGAAGCGGCCAGCTGGTACTGGCACTTCGTCGATGTGGTGTGGGTGGGGTTGTTCATATTCGTATACGTGCTTTGAAGGGAAACAGAGACCCTGTAGGCGCGGGCAAGCCCGCGCCTACAGGGGGCAGATGAAAACTTCAGAAGGGGGCGTGGGACACGAGCTGACCGCTGATGAAGCCCCAGGCCACCAGGCCAATGGTCAGCGCCGCCAGGGTCACCCGCACTGTCAGTGCCTTGAGCAGACGAGTTGAGTTTTCATCGTCCTTGACCAGAAACACCAGGCCACTGAACAAGCTGGCAATCGTGGCCAACAGCATCAGGACAATCGCGGCCTTGAGCATGGCGCTACTCCGGGGGGATGCGGTGATGTGGATAAGTATAGCGAGGCGCCCGTGAGGCCGTTTCGCCCAGGCTGGGTACCGACCCTGGTGGTGCTTGCGCTGCTGCCGGGGCTGATTGCCCTTGGCTGCTGGCAACTCGGCCGAGCCGAAGAAAAGCGTGGGCTGTTGGCCAGCTATGCCGAGCGACGGGTCGAGGCGCCGCTGGCCGCAGCCCAGCTGACGTCCAGTGACGACAACGCGTTCCGCCGCGTGCATTTGTATGGCCGCTTCGATGCCGAGCACAGCCTGCTGCTGGACAACCGCATGCGTGACGGCCAGGCCGGTGTCGAACTGCTGCAACCCTTCCATGACCAGGCCAGTGGCCTGTGGTTGCTGGTCAACCGCGGTTGGCTGCCATGGCCGGACCGCCGGGTGCCGGTGCATTTCGAAACCCCGTCCCAGGCCTTGGCGCTGGACGCGTCCGTGTATGTCTCGCCCGGCAGCACCTTCCAGTTGCATCCCGACCCTGAAGGCGGCCAATGGCCGCATTTGCTTACCGCCATTGATGCCGCGCAGCTATGGCCGCAGCTCGACCGCGAAGGCTTCGCCCACGAACTGCGCCTGGAGCCCGGCCCGGCGACCTATCGCCTGGACTGGCCGGTCGTGGCCATGGGCCCGGAAAAACACCTGGGCTACGCCGTGCAGTGGTTCGCCCTGGCGACCGCTCTGGTTCTGCTCTACCTCTATTTCGGCTGGCACCAAAACAAGGAGAAACGCCATGGCCACCGCCACTCCACTGGACCTGCCTGAACGTAGCAAGCCCAGAGCCCGCGGGCGTTTGCAGCTGTTGCTGATTCTGCTGGTAGTGCTCGGGCCGATGATCCTGGCCACCAGCATGTACAAACTCAACTTCTGGGTACCGGAAGGCCGCAGCTACCACGGCGCGATGATCGGCAACGGGGAACGCCGTGCCGATCTTGGCGTGGCCGGCGAGGACGAGCGCTGGCAGTTGCTGGTCAGCGCGCCTCAGGCCTGTGCCGAAGACTGCCAGCGGCTGGTGTACCTGGCCCGGCAGATTCAGGTCGGCCTGGGCCGCGATGCCAGCCGCGCCAGCCATGCACTGGCCGCTGCCCAGCCGCTGAGCGCCGACTACCAGGCGCTGCTCGGCCGCGAGTACCCGCAGCTGCAGCGCTACCCGCTGGATGCGCAACGTTACCAGCAGAAGGTTGCCGAGCCCGGCCCGCAGCTGTGGATTGTCGACCCGCACGGCAACCTGGTGCTGCGCTACGACGGCAAGGTCAACGGCAAGCATGTGCTGGATGACCTGCGCCACCTGCTCAAGCTGTCCAATATCGGCTAGGAGCCTGCCATGGCCAGACCCGGATTTCGCCTTGCTGTGTTCGCCACCCTGCTGGCACTGCTGGTCGTCCTGCTCGGTGCCTATACCCGGCTGACCCATGCCGGCCTCGGCTGCCCCGACTGGCCGGGTTGCTATGGCTTCATCAGCGTGCCCAAGAGCGAAGCGCAACTGGCCCATGCCGAGCTGCACTTTCCTGAGCACCCGGTGGAAGCTGCCAAGGGCTGGGCCGAGATGGTTCACCGCTACTTTGCCGGGACTCTAGCCGTGGTAATCGCCCTGCTCGCTTTCCAGGCGCTGCGCCGGCATGCCCGCGATGGCCAGCCCTATCGCCTGCCCGTGCTGTTGCTGGGTGTGGTGTTGGCCCAGGCCGCCTTCGGCATGTGGACGGTCACCCTGAAGTTGTGGCCGCAAGTGGTCACGGCGCATTTGTTGGGGGGCTTTACCACGCTGAGCTTGCTGTTCCTGTTGTCACTGCGTCTATCACGGGCCTTTGCACCCTTGCCAAAACTGCCCCTGAGCTTGCGCCGGCTCGCTGCGTTGGCCCTGCTGGTGGTGATCGGCCAGATTGCTCTGGGTGGCTGGGTGAGTGCCAACTACGCAGCCGTCGCCTGCATCGACCTGCCGACCTGCCATGGCCAATGGTGGCCGGTGGCGGACTTCAGCAATGGCTTCCACCTGACCCAGCACGTCGGTCCAAACTACCTTGGCGGGCAACTGGACAGTGATGCCCGCACCGCCATCCACATCAGCCACCGGCTGGGCGCGTTGCTGGTGACCTGCGTGCTGCTGATGCTTAGCTGGAAGTTGCACCGCTGCGGCTTGCCCGGCCTGGCACGGGTGGTGCTGCTGGCGCTGACCCTGCAAGTGGGCCTGGGTATCAGCAACGTGGTGTTCCACCTGCCACTGGCGGTGGCTGTTGCGCACAATGCCGGCGGCGCGATGCTGCTGCTGAGCATGGTGCTGGTGAATTACCGCATTCGCGTGGTCGACAGGGTTCGCGTGGGGGTCGGCAATGGCTGGCGCCTGCGGCCTGTGGCTGGCGTGGGCATATCCCATCACATGAGGAACGATTCGTGGCGACGCTTCTGAGCGCAAGGCGGGCCAGCTGGCGCGATTACCTGGAGCTGACCAAGCCCAAGGTGGTGGTGCTGATGCTGATCACCTCGCTGGCAGGCATGTTCCTGGCCACCCGCGCGGGTGTGAGCTGGAGCGTGTTGCTGTTCGGCAACCTGGGGATCGGCTTGTGCGCGGGTGGCGCTGCGGTGGTCAACCATGTGGTGGACCGACGCATCGATGCACTGATGGCACGTACCCACAAGCGGCCGCTGGCCCAGGGTCGGGTCGAGCCGCTGCCGGCATTGCTGTTCGCCCTGGCACTGGCGCTGCTGGGCATGGCTCTGCTGCTGGCGTTCACCAACGCCCTCACGGCCTGGCTTACCCTGGCCTCGCTACTGGGCTATGCGGTGCTCTACACCGGCTTTCTCAAGCGCGCCACGCCACAGAACATCGTCATCGGCGGCCTGGCCGGCGCCGCCCCGCCGTTGCTTGGTTGGGTGGCGGTAAGCGGCCATGTCAGCGCTGAGCCCTTGCTGCTGGTGCTGATCATCTTCGCCTGGACCCCGCCGCACTTCTGGGCGCTGGCCATCCACCGCAAGGAGGAGTACGCCAAGGCCGATATCCCGATGTTGCCGGTGACCCATGGTGAGCGCTACACCAAGCTGCATATCTTGCTGTACACGCTGATTCTGCTGGCGGTAAGCCTGCTGCCGTATGCCATCCACATGAGCGGCCCGCTGTACCTGGCCTGTGCCCTGGTCTTGGGCCTGCGCTTCCTGCAATGGGGCTGGGTGTTGTACCGTGGCAGCCGGCCGCACGCGGCAATCGGCACCTTCAAGTACTCTATCGCCTACTTGTTCGCGCTGTTCATCGCGTTGCTCCTTGACCACTACCTGTTGCTGAACCTATGACCCGAACCCAGAAAACCGTCTTCATCCTCGTTGCCCTGGTCGCGTTGATCCTGGGCCTGACCGTCAACAAGGTGCTCAATGGTCGCGACCAGCCCAACCCCACCGAGCTGATCGACGCCGGCATCATCCTGCTGCCGCAGAGCCGCACTGTGGCCGACGTGACCATGACCAACCAGGACGGCCAGCCCGTGCGGCTGGATGACCTGAAGGGCAAATGGTCGCTGCTGTTCTTTGGTTACACCTACTGCCCGGACATCTGCCCGACCACCCTGGCCCAGTTGCGCCAGGTGAAGAGCGAGTTGCCCAAGGAAGCCGTCGACCGGCTGCAGGTGGTGCTGGTGAGTGTGGACCCGAACCGCGACACGCCGAACCAGCTGAAGCAGTACCTGGGCTATTTCGACAAGGACTTTGTCGGTGTGGCGGGGTCGATCGAAGACACCCAGAAGCTGGCCAATGCCTTGAGCATTCCGTTTATACCGGCGGATACCAGCAAGCCGGGGTACACCGTGGACCACAGCGGCAACCTGGCGGTTGTGGGGCCGGATGGGCGTCAGCGCGGGTTTATTCGTGCGCCGTTCAACAACCAGAAGCTGGTGGCGCAGTTGCCTGGGCTTGTGAAGCGGGATTGAGATTGATGGGCCTGCTGCGCAGGCCTATCGCGACACAAGGCCGCTCCTACAGGGGTACGCGGTTTCTTTTAGGAGCGGCCTTGTGTCGCGAAAGGGCCGCAAAGCGGCCCCAGGGGTGTCGGATCAGAACGCTGGAACCACAGCGCCCTTGTACTTCTCGATGATGAATTGCTTCACCTCTGGCGAGTGCAGTGCAGCTGCCAGTTTCTTCATGTCTTCCGAGTCCTTGTTGTCCGGGCGGGCAACCAGGATGTTCACGTAAGGCGAGTCGCTGCCTTCGATGGCCAGCGCGTCTTTTTCCGGGTTCAGCTTGGCTTCCAGCGCGTAGTTGGTGTTGATCAGGGCGGCATCGACCTGGGTCAGCACACGCGGGATGGTGGCCGCTTCCAGCTCACGGAACTTGATGCTTTTCGGGTTCTCGGCAACATCCTTCACGGTGGACAGGATGTTCTTGTTGTCCTTGAGCTTGATCACACCGGCCTTGTCCAGCAGCAGCAAGGCGCGGCCGCCGTTGGTGGCGTCGTTAGGGATGACCACGGTAGCGCCGGAGGACAGCTCGTCCAGCTTCTTGATCTTGGTCGAATACACGCCCAGCGGCTCGATGTGCACGCCCGCCACGCTCACCAGGTTGGTGCCCTTGGCCTTGTTGAACTCATCCAGGTATGGCTGGTGCTGGAAGAAGTTGGCGTCCAGGCGCTTTTCGGCCACCTGCACGTTCGGCTGAATGTAATCGGTGAATTCCTTGACCTTCAGCTCCACGCCTTCTTTGGCCAACTGCGGTTTGACGAAGTTGAGGATCTCGGCGTGCGGCACCGGGGTGGCGGCAACGGTCAGGGTATCGGCGTGGGCCGAGAAGGCCGCGACAGCGGCAGCGACAGCAAGCAGCTTCTTCATTGATCACTCCTTGTGAGGGCCGCGACGGCCCCCGAACGGGTCGGCCGGGCCGACCCTATTGGGGTTACTTACGGGAAAAATGTACGACCAGTTTGTCGCCCACGCTTTGCAGGACTTGAACCAGTACCAGCAGCAGAACCACGGTCACTACCATCACATCGGTCTGGAAACGCTGGTAACCGAAGCGGATAGCCAGATCGCCCAGGCCGCCCGCACCCACCACACCGGCCATGGCGGTGTACGAAACCAGGGTGATGGCGGTGACGGTAATGGCTGCGAAGATACCCGGGCGGGCCTCCGGCAGCAGTGCGCTGGTGATGATCTGGCGGGTGGTGGCGCCCATCGACTGGGTGGCTTCGATGATGCCGCGGTCCACTTCACGCAGAGCGGTTTCAACCAGGCGGGCAAAGAACGGCGTGGCACCCACTACCAGTGGTGGGATGGCGCCGGCAACGCCCAGCGAGGTGCCGGTGATCAGCACGGTGAATGGGATCATCACGATCAGCAGGATGATGAACGGCAGCGAGCGCAGGATGTTGACCACCAGCGACAGCAGCGCGTACACGCCCTTCTGTTCGAACATCTGCTTCGGCCCGCAGAGGAACAGCAGCACACCCAGCGGCAGGCCCAGCAGCACGGTGAAGAACAGCGAGCCGAACAGCATGATCATGGTGTCGATGGTGGCCAGCCAGATTTCGGCCCAGTCGACGTTGGCGAAG
>NZ_BCBQ01000075.1:0-33230 GCF_001320885.1 Pseudomonas sp. NBRC 111140 | reverse complement strand
TGCTGGCTGCAGGTTGCGATACGCTGATCCTCGGCTGCACCCATTACCCTTTCCTTCGCCCGTTGCTGGCCGGCATGGTGCCGGCGGATGTGGCTGTCATCGATACGGGCGCTGCCGTAGCACGCCAACTGCAGCGGCTGCTGGGGGCAAATGATCTGCTGGCCGAAGGCCCGGCCGGCGATACCCGCTTCTGGACCAGCGCTGATCCAGAAATCCTAAGAAAAATCCTACCTGTGCTGTGGCATAAGTGCGGCGATGTGCAAAGCTTTGCGTTGTGAAAAAAACGTGAAAAACAGCTGAACTATCGTTCCACTGCCGCTTTCTACCGCTTTGCCTGACATGAGGCGGACTAATAACAGCATCAGGAAGAAGGATGTTTCTCATGAAGAAACTGCTGGGCTTGGCGGCGGCTGCCGCTTTTACCTTGGGGCAAGTGGTATCGGCGCAAGCAGCCGATGTGTCGTTCTCGGTGGGGCAGACCGGTGACTCGACCATGGTCTACCGTCTGGGGCTGCAATCGAATTGGGATGCCAGCTGGTGGCAGACCAGTGTCGGCCGCCTGACCGGCTACTGGGATGGGGCCTACACCTACTGGGATGGCGACAAAACCGCGAGCAACCATAGCCTGTCGTTCGCGCCAGTGTTCGTCTACGAATTTGCCGGGGAGTCGGTGAAACCCTATATCGAAGCGGGGATCGGCGTGGCGGCGTTCTCCAGCACCGAGCTGGAAAGCAATGAGCTAGGCTCGGCCTTCCAGTTCGAGGACCGCATTGGTTTTGGTCTGCGCTTTGCCGGCGGGCATGAGATCGGAGTGCGGGCGATTCACTATTCCAACGCGGGAATCAAGCAGCCCAACGATGGCGTAGAGAGCTACAGCCTGCATTACCGCATGGCGCTTTGAATTCGCCTGCACCGGCCCTTTCGCGGGCTTACCCGCGAAGAGGCCGGTTTGAGGCCTTATCGCGTCAAAGGCCACAGGCTACTGATGTCCAGCGTCTCCAGTACCAGTTCTGGTTCTTGCTGCGGCAACCGTCGCAGCAACTCCTCAGCGACACTCTGTGCCGTCCACTCCTCCGGTATCGCCTGTGCCGACGTCACCGGCACCTTGAGCGACTGTGGCGCCACGATGGTCAACGCTATCCCTTGGTCCATCAGGGCCTTGCGCTGCTCGCGCAGCCACTGCGGTGTGTTGTTCCACCCTGCGGTCGTTTGGGTGGGCGCATACAGCTGCAATGCCGAATAACGGTTGAACACCGCCATCACTTGCGCTGAGACGCCCTTCGCCAGCAAAGGCAATGCCTGTGTGAGGCAATGCTCGCCCGCTAGTTGGTTGCTGGTGACGATGGCCTCTATCAGTTCGCTATCGGCCAAATTGTCTGCAAGGTAATCGCAGGTACCGGCGTTGATGATCAACCCATCCAGCGAACACCACGCATTGCATATTTGTTGGCAGGCCGCTACTGCTTGTCCTTCGGCATGCAACTGCCAGGGCAGGCGCAAAAAGTGCCGACCATGCCGTGCTGCCAAAGCATTCAACTCATCGCTTTCCTTTGCGCTGGCGGCAACGCGATGCCCTTGTTCGAGCAAACGTTCCACCAAAGCCAGACCAAGTCCGTTGCTGGCGCCTGTAACCCAAAAACTTCGTGAGTTAGCCAAGACGTTGTCCTCTAATCCTGCCGACGTGGTAGGCCTTTGAAGGCTTCCAGTGCACGCTGGCGACTGCTGCCGAGATTGACCATTGGACGGTGATACGAATTATTAGCAAAAAGATCATCAGATTTCATCGGCTCATGGATAGTTTTCTCATCCATGTCGCGTAATTCGGGCAGCCAGTGCCGGATGAAGCGCCCCTGTGGGTCGAAACGCTGAGACTGAGAAACTGGGTTGAAAATGCGGAAATAAGGCACAGCGTCGGTGCCGGTGGACGCGCTCCACTGCCAGCCGCCGTTGTTGGCGGCCAGGTCGCCGTCTATCAGGTGGCGCATGAAGTGTCGCTCGCCCTTGCGCCAGTCGATCAGCAGGTTCTTGCTGAGGAACATGGCCACGACCATGCGCAGGCGGTTGTGCATCCATCCGGTGTGCAGCAGTTGGCGCATGGCCGCATCGATGATCGGGAACCCGGTGCGGCCCTGTTTCCAGGCTTCCAGGTCCGCCGGGGCGTCACGCCAGGGCAGGGCTTCGGTATGGGCGCGAAAGGCGCGGTGGCGCGAGACCTGTGGGTAACCGTTCAGGATGTGCTTGTAGAACTCGCGCCAGAGCAGCTCGTTGATCCAGGTCTGCACGCCCGTACTGCCGCTGTCGAACTCGCCCCGGTTGCTGGCCAGTGCGCCGTGCAGGCATTGGCGCGGCGAGATCACGCCAGCGGCCAGGTAGGTGGAGAGTTGGCTGGTGCCGGGCTTGGCAGGCAGGTCACGCAATTGTTGGTAGTCGTCGATGGTTTCGTCCAGAAAGCGGGACAGGCGCGCCTGCGCTTCGGCCTCACCCGCCGGCCAATGCTCACGCAAGGCGCGCGTGGGGGTTTCAAAACCGTCTACGTGTTGTGGAATCGGGTCACTTTGGATTTGCAGCGGTGCCTGACGCTCCACCCGGCGGGCCAGGGCAGGCAGGCTGCGGTGCAGGTGTTCCAGGCAGGTCTTCTTGAACTGGCTGAAGACCTGGAAGTAGTCGCCGCTGCGGGTAAGGATGGTGCCAGGGCGGAACAACAGCTGGTCGAGGTGGCTGCAGGCCTGGATGGACGACTTCTCCAGCAGCGCGCGGGTCGCATCGTCGCGTTGCTGTTCGTTGATGCCGTACTCTTCGTTCCAGTGCACGCTTTGCACCTGGTGTTGGCGGCATACATCGAGCACCGCCTGGGGGGCCTGGTCCCAGGTGTCGATCTTGCGGATCAGCAGGGGGATATTCAGGCCTTCGAGCGATTGGCGCAGGGCGCGCAAGTTGCGCAGCCAGAAGTCGACCTTGCAGGCGGCGTCGTCATGGGCTTGCCATTGCCCTGGGCTGACCAGCCACAGGGCGATGGTCGGCCCGCGCTCGGTGGCGGCGCTGAGTGCAGTGTTGTCATCGATGCGCAGGTCGCTGCGCAGCCAGGTCAGGTGCATGGGGTATTCATCTCTACAGGCTGACGGTCATGGGCTTGAAGCAAGCGCAATGCCGCCTGCGGGGTATCGAACAGAAAAACATCGGGCAGCGCGCAAGCCTGCAAGCGGGCTTCGTGCAGGGGCAGCGTAGCGCCGCCCAGCAGCGTGATACCGGGCATGCCTTGCAGGGTGCGTAGCAGCGCCTTGTCATCGATGCGTGGGCCCAGATGCAGCAGCACGGCCCGTGGTTTGAGCGCATTGACCGCGTGGTGCAGTTGCGGGCCGGCGACTGGGTGCTCGAACACTTCGACCGGCACGCCGTTGCTGGTGAACAGCCAGGCGCACAACCACAGGCCTGGGCTGAAGGCCCGCTCGCAGTCCTCCACCAGCAATACGGCGGGGCCTTGCAGCAATTGGTTGTCGTGGTAAATGCGGGCGCCGAGCTTGCTGCGCAGCCAACTGTGGAAAAACACTTGCTCAAGCCGCGCATTGAAGTAGTTGCGCCACCGCAGGTCGAGCAGATCGAGCAGTGGCAGCAGCAATTGCTCGCACAGGGTGACGGCCGGGTACAGGGCCATGGCCTGGTTGAGCTGTTGGTCCAGCGTGCGCTGCGACAGGTTGGCGATGGCCTCGATCAATTGGAACTGCCTGGCCTGCCAGTCGCCTTTGGGTGGCGTGCTGGAGGGTTTGTCGAGCAGCTCGCGTACTTGACCGACCGATGCGCCTCGCTGCAACCAGCCAAGGATCGCCTCGACCCGCTCGAGCTGTTCCAAGGGGTACAGGCGATGCCCCTTGGCGGTGCGCTGGGGTTTGAGCAGGCCATACCGGCGTTCCCAGGCGCGCAAGGTGACCGGATTGACGCCGGTACGGCGGGCCAGTTCACCGATGGGCAGCAAGGTTTCAGACTGCATTGCGCAAGCCCAGGCTTTCAGGGTGCGGTTGCAGGTAGGCCTGCTGCTGCAGGTACGGGTCAGGGTGCTTGCGCAGATGGTGCTTGAGCAGGGTCAGGGGCACTACCAGCGGCACGACGCCCTGTTGGTACTGGCCGATGACCGTCTGCAACTCGGCCTTGTCCTGCTGCGTCAGGGCATCCTTGAAGTAACCGCTCAGGTGCTGCAGCACGTTGCAGTGGGTGCCGCGGCTGGCGCAGCGGCGCAGGGCCTGCATCAGTTGGCTGAAATAGCGCGGGCCGAAGCTGAGCGGGTCGTCATCCTTGCTCATGCTGCCAAGCAGGCGGCCGAGGGTGCGATAGGCCTGCGGGTTGTTGGCCATCAGCAAATACTTGTAGCGCGAGTGAAAGCGCACCAGGGCGCCACGGCTCAGCCCTTCGGCCAGCAGGCGCTGCCAGTCGGCGTAGGCGTATACGCGGCTGATGAAGTTCTCGCGCAGCACGGGGTCATGCAGGCGGCCTTCTTCTTCAACGGGCAGGTCCGGGCGCAGAGCGCAGAAAGCGTGGGCATAGACGCCACGCCCGCCATGCAAGGCTGGGTGGCCGTTGGCCTGGTAAACCTTGACCCGTTCCAGGCCGCAAGAAGGTGACTTCTGCATGAAAATGTAGCCGCAGATGTCGTCGAGCTCAGCCGCCATTTGTTCGCCATAGGTGCGCAGCGGGCCGGTCAGGTCCATGCCAGGGTCGCGGGTGCCGACCACTTCGGGTTGTTCGGGGTTGCCTACCAGGCGAATGGGGTCACGCGGAATGCCCAGGCCGATTGCCACTTCCGGGCACACGGGCAGCCATTCGAAGTGTTGTTCCAGCTGTGTACGGCAAAGATCGGAGGCCTTGTGGCCGCCGTTGTAGCGCACGCTGTGCCCAGTCAGGCAGGCACTGATGGCGATACGCGGCTTGCTGCAGGCGAAAGAGTCGAGCATGGCTGCCTCCGAAAAAACCTGTACATTACTAAAAACTTGTACAGGTTTATTCCAGCACAGCCCAGCCGTTATGCAAACCAGTATTTTTGTATAGCGCTACATCACTCAAGGTGTTCGAGCAAACGTCGCGCGGCTTCCTGGCCACTGAGCCACGCGCCTTCGACACGCCCGGAAAGGCACCAGTCACCGCAGGCGTACAAGCCCTGATCGGCATCGGCCAATGCGCCCCATTCATGGTTGCTGCTGGGGCGGGCGTAGAGCCAGCGGTGCGCCAGAGCGAAGGTGGGCGCCGGTACCACGCAGCCGACCAGTTCGGCGAATTCGCCCCACAGCTGTTCGATCACTTCTTCCTTGGACAGGTCGATGTGCTGCCGGCTCCAGTCCGAGGTGGCGTGCAGTACCCAGGTATCCAGGTGCTCGTCGCGGCCGGGTTTGCTGCGATTGCGGGCCAGCCAGTCGAGTGGGTTGTCCTGCACGAAGCAACCTTGCATCGGGGTATCCAACGGTGACTGGAAGGCCAGGGCGACGGCCCAGGTCGGTTCCATCTGTACACCGGCGGCCACGGCGGCCAATTTGGGGGTTGCCGCCAGCAGTGGTGTGGCCTGCGGGGCCGGTACGGCGATTACCACGCGGCTGTAGGGGCCATGGCTGCAGCCTTCGGTATCCTGCAGGTGCCAATACTGCTTGCCGCGAAACACTTCCGCTATACGGCAGCCGAAGTTGACCGTCACGTCCTTGAGCAGGCCACGGGTGATCGCACTCATGCGTGGCACGCCTACCCAGCGCGTCTGCTCGTCGGGGGAGGGGGTGAGTTCGCCATCACGGTAGTTGTACAGCTGCGGCTTCCACTGCTCGGCCCAGCCAGCGGCAACCCATTGTTGCACCTGATCGACAAAGCGCCGGTCACGGGCGGTGAAGTACTGGGCGCCGAGGTCGAGTGCGCCAGCCTCGCTGCGCTTGCTGGCCATGCGCCCGCCACTGCCGTGGCCTTTGTCGAACAAATGCACGGATTGTCCGGCCTTCTGCAAGGCCTGGGCGGCTGACAAACCGGCGATACCGGCCCCGATGATGGCGATAGGTACTGTCATGATGGCCTCTTCAAACCTTGCTGTGAGCAGACTACGCTGTCAGGCAAACCTGTACAATGCAGAACTTTTGTATAAGGTTATTCCGCTTTGGTGGTAGGTTGGCCTATGTTTATCCGAGAGCGTCGGGTCAAAAAAGTGCCTTGATGTTAAAAATAGACCACCGCCGCACTCTGCGAGGACACAGCCATGCATATATTGCTGACAGGTGGCACCGGTTTGATTGGCAAGCATCTGTGCCAGTACTGGCTTGGCCAGGGGCATCGGCTCACGGTATGGAGCCGGCGTCCTGAGCAGGTGGCGAACATTTGCGGTAGTGGCGTGCGTGGCATCGCCCGCCTGGAGCAACTGGAAGCAGACGATCATCTTGATGCGGTGGTCAACCTTGCCGGTGCGCCAATCGCGGATAGGCCCTGGACGGCGGCCCGGCGCAACGTGCTGTGGGCCAGCCGCGTCACCCTCACCGAGCAGCTGCTGGCGTGGCTGGGCTCCCGTGAACAGCGCCCGCAAGTGCTGATTTCCGGCTCTGCGGTAGGCTGGTACGGTGACGGCGGCGAACGCGAGCTGACCGAGGCCTCACCACCGGTGCGGGAAGACTTCGCCAGCCAGTTGTGTATTGCCTGGGAAGAGACGGCACAGCGTTCTCAAGCGCAAGGAATCCGCGTGGTATTGGTGCGCACCGGGTTGGTGCTGGCCAGCGATGGCGGCTTTTTGTCGCGCCTGCGCGTGCCCTTCAAACTGGGGCTGGGTGGGCCTTTGGGCGGTGGGCGGCAGTGGATGCCCTGGGTGCATATAGACGACCAGGTCGCCCTGATTGATTTTCTCTTGCAGCACAAGGATGCCAGCGGTCCTTATAATGCCTGCGCCCCAGAGCCGGTGCGCAACCGTGAGTTCGCCAGGCGGCTGGGCCGTGCGCTGCATAGGCCGGCGCTGCTGCCTATGCCGGCGCTGCTGCTCAAGGCCGGCCTTGGCGAAATGTCGACCTTGCTGCTGGGCGGCCAGCGGGCGCGCCCGGTGCGCTTGCTGGCGGCGGGCTTCACCTTCCGCTTCAACGATCTGCAATCGGCGCTGGACAACCTGTCCAGCCGCCTCTGACATAGGACGCTGCATGACCGATCACGCCCTGCTGCTGGTCAACCTGGGTTCCCCGGCCTCCACCTCGGTGGCCGATGTGCGCCGCTACCTCAACCAGTTCCTGATGGACCCCTATGTGATCGACCTGCCTTGGCCGGTGCGGCGCTTGCTGGTGTCACTGATCCTGGTCAAGCGCCCGGAGCAGTCGGCACATGCCTATGGTTCGATCTGGTGGGAGGAGGGCTCGCCACTGGTGGTGCTGACCCGTCGCCTGCAGGCGGCAATGGTCGAACACTGGCCCCATGGCCCGGTGGAAATCGCCATGCGCTATGGCCTGCCGGCTTTGCCCGAAGTGTTGGAGCGCCTGGCCGCCCAAGGCGTGCGCAAGGTGACGTTGGCACCGCTTTATCCACAGTTCGCCGACAGTACGGTGACCACGGTGGTCGAGCTGGCGAAACAGACGGTCAGTGAGCGCGGGTTGCCGTTGCAGATGCGCGTGCTGCGGCCGTTCTACGATCACCCTGACTACATCGAGGCACTGGCTGCCAGCGCCCGGCCGTACCTGGAGCAGGATTACGACCACCTGCTGCTGAGCTTCCACGGTTTGCCGGAGCGGCACCTGAAGAAGCTGGACCCGACCGGTAATCACGACTTCCAGGCAGCTGACTGCTGCAAGGATGCCAGCGCCGAGATGCGCGCTGTGTGCTACCGCGGGCAATGCCTGGCTACAGCCAAGGCCTTTGCTCAGAAAATGGGCATACCCGATGGTAAGTGGTCGGTGTCGTTCCAGTCGCGGTTGGGGCGGGCCAAGTGGATCGAACCCTATACCGAGGCGCGGTTGGACGAGCTGGGCAAGGCGGGCGTGAAGAAGCTGCTGGTGATGTGCCCGGCGTTCGTCGCCGATTGCATCGAAACGCTGGAAGAAATCGGCATGCGGGGCAGCGAGCAGTTTGTAGAGGCGGGTGGGCGAGAGCTGGTGCTGGTGCCGTGCCTGAATGATCACCCGGAATGGGTGAGGGTGTTGGCGGATATGTGTGAAAAGGCCTGAATAGCTGGGGGCCGCTTTGCGGCCCTATCGCGACACAAGGCCGCTCCTACAAGCAGATCGCGATCCCCTGTAGGAGCGGCCTTGTGTCGCGAAAGGGCTGCAGAGCAGCCCCGCGATCTTAAGGCAACTGGTCATCCAGCTTCTTGTGCTTCCAGCCATCGTTGCCCGGCAGGATCAGATTCAGGGCAATAGCCACGATGGCGCACAGGGCGATGCCCTTCAGGCCCCAGTCATCCGGGCCGTCACCACTGCCGATCAGCACGCCGCCGATGCCGAACACCAGGGTCACCGACACGATCACCAGGTTGCGTGCTTCGGCCAGGTCGATCTTGTGGCGGATCATGGTGTTCATGCCCACTGCCGCAATCGAGCCGAACAGCAGGCACAGGATACCGCCCATCACCGGTACCGGAATGCTCTGCAGCAGCGCGCCGAACTTGCCGATGAATGCCAGTGTGATGGCGAAAATCGCCGCCCAGGTCATGATCTTCGGATTGTAGTTCTTGGTCAGCATCACCGCGCCGGTCACTTCGGCGTAGGTGGTGTTGGGCGGGCCGCCGAACAGGCCGGCTGCAGTGGTAGCCAGGCCATCACCCAGCAGGGTGCGGTGCAGGCCGGGTTTTTTCAGGTAGTCACGGCCAGTCACGCTGCCGACCGCGATCACCCCGCCGATATGCTCGATCGCTGGCGCCAAGGCAACCGGTACGATGAACAGAATGGCCTGCCAGTTGAACGCAGGTGCGGTGAAATTGGGAATTTCCAGCCACGGTGCAGCGGCGATCTTGGCGGTGTCGACCACGCCAAAGGCGAATGACAGGGCAAAGCCCACCAGTACGCCGGAAATGATCGGTACCAGGCGGAAAATGCCTTTGCCGAACACGGCGACGACCAGGGTTGTCAGCAGGGCTGGCATGGAGATCAGCATGGCGGTCTTGTACGGCATCAGTGCCGCGCCGTCGCCACCCTTGCCCATCGCCATATTGGCGGCGATTGGCGCCATGGCCAGGCCGATGGAGATGATCACCGGGCCGATCACCACCGGTGGCAGCATGCGGTCGATGAAGCCGGTGCCTTTGATTTTTACCATCAGGCCCATGAAGGTGTACACGAAGCCTGCAGCCATCACGCCGCCCATGGTCTCGGCCAGGCCGAACTGGCCCTTGGCGAGGATGATCGGGGTGATGAAGGCAAAGCTCGAGGCCAGGAACACCGGCACCTGGCGGCCGGTGACCAGCTGGAACAGCAGCGTGCCGATGCCGGCGGTGAACAGCGCGACGTTCGGGTCGAGGCCGGTGATCAGGGGCATCAGCACCAGCGCGCCGAATGCCACGAAGAGCATCTGCGCGCCCGAAACGACCTGGCGCCACAGCGGGTCGTTGAAGCCGTCCTGCATGGTCAGGCGTCCTTTTGCTTGGTGCCGAAGATCTTGTCACCGGCATCGCCCAGGCCCGGCACGATGTAGCCGTGTTCGTTCAGGCGCTGGTCGATCGAGGCGGTGTAGATCTTCACGTCCGGGTGGGCTTTTTCCACCACTTCGATGCCTTCTGGCGCGGCGACCAGCACCATGGCGCGGATCTCTTTGCAGCCGGCCTTTTTAAGCAGGTCGATGGTGGCGACCATCGAGCCGCCGGTGGCCAGCATCGGGTCGATGATCAGGGCCAGGCGCTGGTTGATGTCCGGCGCGAGCTTTTCCAGGTAGGTGTGGGCTTCGAGGGTTTCTTCGTTACGGGCAACACCGACGGCGCTGACCTTCGCCCCAGGGATCAGGCTGAGCACGCCGTCGAGCATGCCGATGCCGGCGCGCAGGATCGGTACTACAGTAATCTTCTTGCCGGCGATTTTTTCAACCGAGACCTTGCCACACCAGCCATCGATCTCGTAGGTTTCGAGGGGCAGGTCCTGGGTGGCTTCATACGTCAGGAGCGCGCCGACTTCCTGGGCGAGTTCGCGAAAATTCTTGGTGCTGATATCGGCACGGCGCATCAGGCCGAGCTTGTGGCGGATCAGCGGATGGCGGATCTCACGAGTGGGCATAGGGGGGCTCCGAAAGGCGGGCAAAAAAACCGCGCTAGATTAATCTATTCAGCCTGTGCTGTCGTCTGGTCATTCTGGACGTTAGTCCATAAATGCTTGATCTGTGACGAGCGGATGCGTACCTTTGCCCGCTTTTCCAAAATGCACCCCCCGGAGAGCGCCATGTCCGCCGATCTCGAGCATATCCGTCAAGTCATGCGTGAAGCTGACTGCCTGTACACCGAAGCCGAAGTCGAAGCGGCCATCGCCAATGTCGGCGAGCAAATCTGCAAGGACCTGCACGACAAGAACCCCGTGGTGTTCTGCGTGATGAACGGCGGCCTGATCTTCTCCGGCAAACTGCTGACCCACCTGCAGTTCCCGCTGGAAGCCTCGTACCTGCATGCCACTCGTTACCGCAACCAGACCAGCGGCGGTGAGCTGTTCTGGAAGGCCAAGCCGGAAGTCTCTTTCATCGATCGCGACGTACTGATCGTCGACGACATCCTCGACGAGGGCCACACCCTCAGCGCCATCATCGAGTTCTGCAAGCATGCCGGCGCGCGCTCGGTGTACACCGCAGTGCTGATCGACAAGGATCACGACCGCAAGGCCAGCCCGGACCTCAAAGCCAACTACGTAGGCCTGCCTTGTGTCGATCGCTACATCTTCGGCTATGGCATGGACTACAAAGGTTACTGGCGCAACGCTAACGGCATCTTCGCCGTAAAGGGGCTGTGACCATGCGCCAGCCTGCGTTCATCGACCAATCGCTGTTCGCCGGGCTGGCCGAAAAGGCTGCTGCCAACCCGCGTGGGCGGCAGCACCACAACTTCCATGAAATGGAAGATCCTTGCCACCGCATGGCGGTCGGGCTGCAGCCGAGCACCTACATTCCACCGCACCGCCACCTGAGCGACGACAAGGCGGAGACCTTGCTCGTGCTCAAGGGGCGCTTCGGCCTGTTGATCTTCGACGAGCAGGGCGCCGTGACCGACAAGCGGGTGCTGCAAGCGGGTGGCGACTGTCTGGGTGTGGACCTGGCGCCCGGTACCTACCATGGGTTGGTGGTGCTGGAGCCGGACAGCATCCTGTTCGAATGCAAGGCCGGCCCATACCGGCCGGTGGGCGAAGGTGAACATGCACACTGGGCGCCACGTGAAGGCGAAGACGGCGTCGCCCAATACCAGGCCTGGATGCTTGCGCAGTTCGATTGATGTTGCTTGTACCCGGCATGCTAGAGTGCTCCTTCATACAAGGAGCCTCACATGCGTGCGATTCTTCCCCTCCTGCTGGCCGTCAGCCTGCCACTCGCCGCCGCACCACTGCACAGCCAGTTCCTGCCACCCGATGATCAGTCCCTGCGCCAGGAAGCACCGACCAGCCAGCAATTGCTGCAAGTGACCGACTATTCGGTGGTCGTAGGTGCCCAGCGCCAGTCCGACCAGCAACCGATCCCGATCACCTCGTCGTTGCAGGTGCGCCTGAAGGGCAAACCGCTGAGCAAGGGCGCGACCATCGCTCAGGTGCTGCTGACCTTCGACGGTGAAGCCGCCAAGAGCCTTAAAAAGCCCGTGTATGACGAAAAAAGCCGCACCTTGAGCCTGAATTACCCGGTTAGCGATTACCGCGTAATCATGGACCTGTTGCGCAACGAAACCCTGTACGTGCAATTTCTCACCTACGGCAACGGCCACATCTGGGCCGACCTGCACACCGGTACCGTACGTACGCGTTGAGGCGCGTAGCCTGCGGGGGGTAAACTGCCGGCCTTCGAAATTCCGTGATGGTCCAGTTGGAGTCGGCAATGCGTAAAGACAAGAAACAGGTAATCGGTGACGAAATCAGCGACGACTACATCAAGTCGTTCCTTCAGTTCGAGCCGGCCGATGGTGTGACCTCGCCGTCGGCGCACAAGCTGGTCAAAGCCTACCGTGGCCTGCGCGTCGACGATTTCGAGCGATTTGTCGGTTTCTTCGTCGAAGCAGGCCTGGACTTGGATGGCAAGGACGAGCACGGCAAAACCTTCGTCGAGCAGATTGCCGACCAGCGCAATGCACCTGAGTACATCGAGATTATCGACAACGCCCGCGGCTGACCAAGGTCCAGCCACAAAAAAACGCCCCGAGGGGCGTTTTTTCGTTACCGGGCGGATCAGGCGTAATGCTTGGCTGCCGGGCTGCTTTCTACCAGCTCCAGCGCCACGTCGTTGTCGGCGCTGATCTTGTGGTACAGGGCGGCATCGGTTGCCAGGGTCTTCTCGCGAGCCGGGAAGATTTCTTTGAGCTTGGCAGCCCAGGCACCCTTGGCCTGCTCGGGGAAGCAGCGCTCGATCAGTTCCAGCATGATCGACACGGTCACCGAGGCACCCGGCGATGCGCCGAGCAGCGCGGCCAGGCTGCCGTCCTGGGCCGAGACCAGCTCGGTACCAAACTGCAGCACGCCGCCTTTTTTCGGGTCTTTCTTGATGATCTGCACGCGCTGGCCAGCCACTTCCAGGCGCCAGTCTTCGGCCTTGGCCTGTGGATAGAAGCGACGCAGGGCTTCCAGGCGCTGCTCCATCGACTGCATCACTTCGCTGACCAGGTACTTGGTCAGGTCCATGTTGTCGCGGGCCACGGCCAGCATCGGGCCGATGTTGCCCATGCGCACCGAGAGCGGCAGGTCCATCAGCGAACCGTGCTTGAGGAACTTGGTGGTGAAGCCGGCATAGGGGCCGAACAGCAGCGAAGTCTTGCCGTCCACTACGCGGGTGTCCAAGTGCGGAACCGACATCGGCGGGGCACCTACGGCGGCCTGGCTGTACACTTTGGCCTGGTGCTGCTTGACGATTTCCGGGTTGTCGCAGCGCAGCCACTGGCCGCTGACCGGGAAGCCGCCGAAGCCTTTGCTTTCCGGGATGCCGGACAATTGCAGCAGCGGCAGGGCCGCGCCGCCAGCACCGAGGAAGACGAAGCGGGCGTCGACTTCACGGCTGCCGCCGCTGTTGACGTCCTTGATGCTCACGGTCCAGCCGCTGCCATTACGGCGCAGGCCGACAACCTTCTTGCTGTATTTGACCTGCGCGTCCGGCGAGTCACCCAGCAGTTTGAGCAGCTTGTTGGTCAGTGCCCCGAAGTTCACGTCGGTGCCTTTGGCCACGCGGGTAGCGGCGATGTGCTGGTCGGCCGGGCGGCCAGGCATCATCAGCGGCATCCAGTCGTTCATCACGGCCTTGTCTTCGGTGTATTCCATCTCATGGAAGGCGTGGTGCTGCTTGAGCAGCTCGAAGCGCTTCTTGAGGAAGGAAACACCCTTGTCACCCTCGACGTAGCTCAGGTGTGGGACAGGGTTGATGAAAGCACGCGCCGAGCCGAAGTTGCCCTTCTTGCTCAGGTAGGCCCAGAACTGGCGCGAAACCTCGAACTGGGTGTTGATGTGCACGGCCTTCTTGATGTCGATGCTGCCATCGGCGGCCTGCGGCGTGTAGTTCAGCTCGCACAGGCCGGCGTGGCCGGTGCCTGCGTTGTTCCAGGGGTTGGAGCTTTCCGCGGCTCCGGAGTCCATCGCCTCGACGACCTCAAGCTTCAGGGTCGGGTCAAGCTCCTTGAGCAGTACGGCCAGGGTGGCACTCATGATGCCCGCGCCTACCAGTACCACATCAACCGATTCGTTCTGCGCCATTTAACGCGTCTCCACAATCTACAGCTACCTAATTGACAGCATAGGACCTGGGTTTGCCAGGGTCGCCATGTCCGACTTTTCGCAGTTCTTGCAACTTCCGCGGACACCGCCAATCAGTCTTCGGGTTCGTGTATTGAACGCCGTTTGCCACAGGTGCGGCAATTCGACTTATGGTCAAGGTGTCGTGCGTGCGTTATGGAACGGTTCAGACACTCATACGGGATGAGCGCATTTGCCGCCTGTTCAGGGCTGTTCGGGACACATCTGCCGCTTTTGCACATGCCAGACTGTTCATTTGCTCGCCACACTCTTGTGAAGTTGTGAAAACCGTTTTTTCACGCTCTTTTGGAGACGTGAACCTCAAAAGGGGACTGCGCGATGGCAACCCGCAGGTTCATGCAGTGTGAAGGGCCGGAAAAGCAGGCACGACAGCCGATGCAAGACCTGAGTGGAAGGCTCTCTGTGGGCGAAGCGGTGAAGTTGCCGGGGTCAATCGGCGAGTGCGGGGCCCGATCAGGAGACGTCCTTATAATCGGGGGGAGATTATAGCGATGTCGCGGGCAGAAATGTCGCCATTCGTGGTTTTTATTGCAGCGTTTGTCAGGCCGCGAGGAGGCGTTGATGCCAACGGCGGCTTGCACGCGCGCAAACACGGGCGTCGGCGGGCAGCTCGCGGCCCAGCCAGGCCAGCTGAATTTCACCGACCTGGACCCAGCCGCTGCCGCTTGGCGCCTGGCTGCATTGCTTGAAGGCCAGGCATTTGCCTTGGGCGTCGAGGCGGGCGTAGGCGTTGTGGCGCGGGCGTTGGAAGAGCAGAGTCCAGAGCGAGGCCATGGCAGTGAGTCCTTTGCGTTAGGGCTTGGCGCAAGGATAAGGGCGTGGCCATGAAACGATTGTGACAAGCGAGGCTGGCCGATGACTGGTCTGTGCCTGGCTAGGTATACTGTGGGCCTTTGCCGCATTTTCTGGAGAAACGCGCATGTTGCAACGTCTGTTGTTCGGTTTGATCGCCGTGGCCAGCCTCAGCCTGGTCGGTTGTGCCCACAGCCCGCAACAACTCAACCCGCAACCCACGCTCAAGGCCCAGCTCGCCCCGGTCGGCCATGGCCAGCCAGTGGTGGTCCGGGTAGTTGATGGCCGCCCATCGCAGTCCCTGGGCACTCGCGGTGGCATGTACCCCGAAACCAGCACCATCAGCGTCAGCGGTAACGACGTGGTGCCCAAGCTGCAGGCTCAAGCCGAAGCCGCTGTGCGCCTGCTCGGCTTCACCCCGACGGCGAACGCCTACAACGCGCCACAGCTGACCGTGACCCTGGCCGAACTGAAATATCAGTCGCCGAAAGACAACCTGTACGTGACCGAGGCCACCATCGGCGCCACCTTCCGTGCCGACGTACGTAACGGCGGTCGCAGCTACAGCGGCCGTTACGGTGCTTCGCTGGACCAGCGTTTCGGCATGGCGCCGAATCAGGACACCAACACCCAACTGGTGGGCGACGTGCTGAGCGATGCCTTGACCCGCATGTTCAAGGACCCAACCATTGGGCAGGTGCTGGGCCAGTAAGCGTTTAGGCGCATAAAAGAAACCCGCTGCCAGGCAGCGGGTTTTTTTATTGCTGGCTCAAGCTGCTGCTATGTGGAAGTCCAGCAAGCTGAAACCAGTCCCGGTATCCACCTCGGGCAAGTCTTCATGCATATGCCCGCCCAGCGCACAGTAGACCAGCCACTGGCGGTCCTGCACATTGATGGCAAAACCATCGATCAACGCCTGTTGTTCATCGCTCTGGGCAACGAGGTAGAGGCGGTCCTGGTTTTCGGCGTGCAGCATGAACAAGCTCCGGGTCATGAAAGGCCGACAGGGTGGCCTGCTCAGATGACGAGCGGATGACAGATGAAATTTAATGACACTTTGTCGCCCATACCGGGCGCCGGAGATCGACTTGGGTAGAATGCGGGCCTTTGCCGCTGCTCACACCGAGGTCGCGTGATGTCCTTGCAAGTGCTCTGGGGGTTTTTGGCCGCCCATCCCACCAAGTTGATCAACCTGCTGGCGCTGCTGCTGACCTGCCCAGGCGGTTTGCTGCTGCACAGTGCACGGCGACGCGAGGCCGAGACCCGCGAATACATGGCTGTGGACGAAGGGGTAGTGGACGCGTTCGACCTGCGGGTGCCGAAGTACTTCTATATTCTCGGTTTTTCGTGCCTGGCGATGGCGTTGTTGCTGTCCTGGTTCAGTACCTGGGTCTGAGAACCATTGGGGCCGCTTTGCGGCCCATCGCGACACAAGGCCGCTCCTACAGGAGATCGCGGTCCCCTGTAGGAGCGGCCTTGTGTCGCGATTGGGCTGCAAAGCAGCCCCGACAATCCTTCAGGCCACAGGTGCCTGCTGCTTGACCTGATACTGGTTACGCACCGGCGTCGCATACTGCAACACCAGGTATGGCCGCTGCTCTTCAGGGCAGGCATCCAGACGGCGCTGCCATTCTTCCTTGGCTTTTGCCAGCTCATCCGTCGGGAACACCTTCTCGGCACTCGGCACCTGCAACGCCTCATCCTTGGCATCCCACATCGCATACGCCAGGTAATGCACCGGGAACAGCCGGTAGCCACCCAGAATCTGCCGGTCGATTTCCGACGCCAGCTGCTTGGTGTCTTCGTGGTATGCGGTCACTGGCGGGGCGAAGTTGATGTGCACCCGGCCCTTGTAGCCGGTAATGCCCTTGGCGATGCTGTTGTCGTCCTCGCCTGGCGCCTTCTTGTAGGTACCGGTGGTGGCGCGGATGTACAGCTCGCGGGCCTTGGCCTGGTCACACGGGTCGTATTCGTAGCTGATCGACACCGGCGTCAGGTTCAGGCTCTGGATCACCGCACCGAACGGCTCGTCCTTGCGGCTCATGTGGAACATCTTGAGGATCGCCGAGTCGGTGCGGTCGTCACCGTCCTTGGCCCGGCCTTCTGCCTGGGCGATCCAGATCGACGTAGCATCGTTGCGGATCGAGTGGTTGATATAGGCCGAAAGCAGCTGGTAAGCCGCCAGCTTCTCACGCCGGCCGCTGATCGAGCGGTGCACGATGAAGCTCTTGTTCAGGCGCATCATGTCGCTGACAAAGGGCTTTTGCAGCAGGTTGTCGCCAATGGCGATGCGCGGCGTGGGCAGGCCGGCATGGTACACCGCGTAGTTGACGAAGGCCGGGTCCATGACGATGTCGCGGTGGTTGGCCAGGAACAGGTAGGCGGTGCCGGCCTTGAGTTGTTCCACGCCGGAATAGGTAACGCCGTCAGTGGCGCGGTCGATGGTCTGGTCGACGTAATACTCGACTTTGTCCTGCAGGGTGGAAACGCAGGTGACGCCGGCGAATTCCTTGCGCAGGCGGCGTGCAATCAACGGCTTGAGCAACCAGCCGAGAGCACCAGCCGCACGCGGGAAGCGGAAGTGGGTGAGGATATCGAGGAATGCCGGGTCGCTGAGCAGGCGTGCCAGAACGGCAGGGACCTCAGCGTCGTCGTACGGTCGGATGGCATCGAATTCGCCCATCATGCTCTCTTGTTGGAAACGGCTAGGGTAATAGGTAGGGGCGGGCTCCGAAAAACGGCTCGGACGCACATAGGCCCTGTAAACAGACCGGCAATTATACGCATAAGTCACCCCGGAGGCCGCGATGCTGGAAACTGCGATCTACGATTGCCCTTATTGTGGCGAAGAAGTCGAAACCACGGTGGACCTGTCCGGTGGCGATCAGGAGTACATCGAGGATTGCCAGGTGTGCTGCAAGCCTATCCGTTTCGTGCTGCAGGTGCATGGCGAGGAGTGGATGCTGGATGTCTTTGGTGAGAATGACTGATGCGGCGGATCTACGAACCGGAAAACCTGCTCGAAGCCGAAATGCTGGTCGGTATGCTGGCCAGTGAGGGCGTCGACGTGCAACTGGTGGGCCGTGACTTGATGGGCGGTGTGGGCGAGCTGCCGCTGCAAGGGCTGCTGGGGCTTGCGGTGGCCGATGAGCAGGCCGAGTACGCACGGCAACTGATCGATGCGTACAATGACGCCCAGCCACTGGTTGGCGACGAACCGGAGAGTTTCCCCGGTACCTTGATCTGCTAGGTTCTGAATTCGCCCATGTGTGGACGTTACGCCCTGTTTCGCTGGCCCCAGGCCCTTGCCAGTCTGCCGGGCTTTCCCGTCGGTCAGCCGGCCCAATGGAATATCTCGCCCGGGGCTTCGGTGCTGATCCAGCGTCAGCTCGACGGCCAGCAGCAACTGGTCAAGGCGCGCTGGGGGCTGACCCCGGCCTGGCTCACCGACCTGTCCCGCACCCCGGCCCACGCCCGCGCTGAAACCCTGGCAGAGCAGCCGATGTTTCGTGAAGCATTTCGCCAGCGCCGCTGCCTGATGCCGGCCAACGGCTTTTACGAGTGGCGGGGCAGCGTGCGTAAGCGCCCATACTGGTTGACCCCGGGGGAGGGCGCCTCGCTGTACTTCGCGGCGGTGTGGGAAGCCTACCCGGTGCAGGACCAGGTGTGGCTGAGCTGCGCGGTGGTGACCCAGGCGGCCATGAACCAGCGCCGTCCGCTGATACTGGATGAGGCCGGGCAGGCGGCCTGGCTTGACCCGGATACGCCAATTACCCGCCTGCACGAGCTGCTGGCCAGCCCGCCTGCGGTGTTGCGTGAGCGGGCCTTGGCCAATTTCGTCAATGACCCGAAACTGGATGCGCCGGAGTGCCTCACCCCGGTTTGATAAATCTTCCCTGTGGCTATGGCAGCCAATGGCGACTCGGCCTAGGATACGCCGCATGTGGATAGGGAGTGTTTTCATGCGTAAGTCTTTTGTCGTCAGCCTGCTGAGTGCTGGCATCCTGCTGGCCGGCTGCCAGGCGGTGAACACCACCAGCGGCGGTGCTGTTGGCGTCGAGCGTCAGCAGTACATGTTCAGCATGCTCTCGACCGATGAGGTCAACCAGATGTACGCCCAGTCGTACCAGCAAACCCTGGGTGAGGCCTCGAGCAAGGGTGTGCTCGACAAGTCCAGTGCCGATGCCAAGCGGGTGCAGGTCATTGCCAACCGACTGATCGCCCAGGCGCCCAAGTTCCGCCCGGATGCCGCGCAGTGGGACTGGCAAGTCAACGTGATCAAGAGCGACGAACTCAACGCCAACTGCGGCCCGGGCGGCAAGATCATCGTCTATACCGGCCTGATCGATCAGCTCAAGCTCAGTGATGCGGAAATTGCCGCAGTGGTGGGGCACGAGATTGCCCACGCCCTGCGTGAGCACAGCCGCGAGGCCATGTCCAAGGCGTACGGTGTGGAAATGGCCCGCCAGGGTGCCGGTGCCATCTTCGGCCTCGGCCAGAGCAGCATGGCCATGGCCGACACCGTGGTGAACTACGCCATGACCTTGCCCAACAGCCGGGCCAACGAAAACGAGGCCGACCTGATTGGCCTGGAGCTGTCGGCGCGTGCCGGTTATGACCCGAATGCCGCGATCACCTTGTGGAACAAGATGAGCAAGGCTTCCGAGGGTGCACCGCCTGAGTTCATGAGCACTCACCCGGCGTCGGAAAGCCGCATTGCTTCGCTGCAGGCGGCAATTCCGAAGGTGATGCCGCTGTATCAGGCCGCGGCCAAGCCGTAACTGTGTGAACCCTGGGGCCGCTTTGCGGCCCCGCTTCCCTGCTTAACCTACCCAGCCACTGGCCTTCATTGCCGAGTACACGGCCACGATCGCCAGGACGAAGAACGCCGTGGCCGCCAGGCGACGAATCAGCGTCAACGGCAGTTTGTCTGCCGCGAAGTTACCCGCCAGAACCACCGGCACGTTGGCAATCAGCATGCCCAGGGTGGTGCCGAGGATGACCATGATCAGGTGCGGGTACTGTGCTGCCAGCATCACCGTGGCAACCTGGGTCTTGTCACCGATTTCGGCCAGGAAGAACGCAATCAGCGTGGTCAGGAACGGCCCGAAGCGGCGTGCCGGGTTCTCGTCGTCATCCATCTTGTCCGGTACCAGGGTCCACAGCGCTGTGGCGGTAAAGCTCGCGGCCAGGATCCAGTGCAGTGCCGAGTCGCTGAAGAAACTGCCGAACCACGCCCCTACGGCACCGGCCGCCGCATGGTTGGCCAAGGTGGCGGCGATGATGCCGGCGATGATCGGCCAGGGTTTGCGAAAGCGAGCCGCGAGAATGAGCGCGAGCAGTTGCGTCTTGTCGCCGATTTCGGCGAGGGCAACGATAGCGGTGGGGACCAGCAGAGATTCCAGCATCAGGATTCCTACGGGGGCGGGTCGACACGGCTATGACACGTACAGCCTCCCCGCCCCGGGTAAGGTGTGCGTGTCATAGGTCTTGTCAAACCCTGGATCCGTCTATGCGGATCTCTCCATGCAGGCTGGCATGGCGGGTCGCACGCGCCATGGTCTGTGGACCAAGTATGTTGACGCGTACCGGGCGAGCTGGGTGCTCGCGGGAGACTACTCCCCTAGGACGGTGCGGATTCTGCCTAGGCAAAACGCTTTCGGCAAGCGCTGTTTTTATCCGTGCGTTGCCTGATAGATGCGGAAACCATCGGCCTCGTCGCGTACCTGGCAGTTGCCCAATGCCCCTTCGATCAGCGGCTGGTAGCGCAGGAAGCTGTTGGCCACCAGGCGCATTTCGCCACCTTTTCGCAGATGAACGGCTGATTTTTTCAGCAAGTTCTCCGAAGCTTGATAATTGGTGTGTACGCCGGTGTGGAACGGCGGGTTGCTCAGGATAAGGCTCAGTTCGGTGGGGGCTGCGTCAATGCCATCTCCGCTGATCACGTCGCCTTCCAGGCCGTTGGCGGCCAGCGTCAGGCGGCTGGCGGCCACGGCGAAGGCATCCACATCCAGCATGGTCACCCGGCTTTGTGGGTAACGGCGCTTGAGCGTGGCACCCAGCACCCCGGCACCACAGCCAAAGTCCAGCATGTGGCCGTCGGGTAGGCCATCGAGGTGTTTGAGCAGCAGGGCGGTACCCCGATCGAGGCGACCATGGCTGAATACACCCGGCAGGCTGACCACTTGCAGCGGGCCGTCTTCCAGGGCCAGCTCGAAGCGCTCGGCCAGGCTTTCCAGCGGTTTTGCCTGCGGTGCCTGGTCGATGGTCACTTGCCACAGTTGGCAATGGCGAGCGCTGTCCAGCTTGCGTGGCTTGCCAAAGGCCTGCAGCTGCTTGGCCGCCCCTTCGATGCCGCCGCGTTTTTCGCCGACCAGGTACAGCTCGCGGCCGGCCAGGCGCGACGCCAGGGCGTTGAGCAGGTAGGCGGCCAGCTCGCGGGACTTGGGCAGGAACAGCACGGCACTGTCGAAGGGCAGGTCGGGCGGCTCGACCGCATAGTGGCTGCGGCCGGCAAAGCGGCTGTCGAGCATGGCCTGATCGCCGGCATGCCAGGTCCAGGCCTGGGCCTGGGGCAACTGGCCGAGCAGGTCGTCGGCGGGGGCGCCAGCGATCAGCAGCGGCCCCTGGAACAGCTCTGCCTGGCGGAGCAACACTTCACTGCGCGGGTCCATGGACGACGCCTCCTGGAAAAAAGTGGCGCAGTGTAGCAGAGGCCGGCGCCGGGCTCAGCTGACCACGCGGCGTGGCTGACCAGCGAAGAAGGCCTGGGCGTTTTCGCTGAGCTGGCCAACGATGCGCTGGCGCGATTCCACCGCGCCCCAGGCGCTGTGCGGGGTGATGATCAGGCGCGGGATGTCGGGTTGGAGCAATGGGTTGCCATTGACCGGCGGCTCCACACTCAGCACGTCGGTGGCCGCGCCGCCCAGGTGGCCACTGCGCAGGGCGTCGGCCAGTGCCTGTTCGTCGATCAGGCCACCACGGGCAGTGTTGACAACCAGTGCATTGCGCTTGAGCAGGCCCAGCTCGCGAGCGCCGAGCATGTGCCGGGTATGCTCGTTCAACGGGCAGTGCAGGGTCAGCGCATCGACTTGCGGCAGCAGTTCGTCAAGCGGCAACCGGTCGGCGCGCTCCGGGCGACCGGGAATCTGCCCGCTCAGCACGCGCATGCCGAAGGCTTCGGCCAGCCGTGCCACCGCGCCGCCCAGTTCGCCGTGGCCGAGCAAGCCGAGGGTTTTGCCTTCCAGTTCGACGATGGGGAAGTCCAGCAGGCAGAACTGGTTGGCCTTGGCCCACTGGCCGTCGGCAACCGCCTGGTTGTAGTCGCACAGACGCGTCGCCAGGGCCAGCAACAGGGCGAGGGTATGCTGAGCGACTGACGGCGTGCCGTAGCCCTGGCAGTTGCACACCGTGATGCCTTGGGCGCGGGCTGCTGCCAAGTCGACATTGTTGGTGCCGGTGGCGGCCACCAGAATCAGCTTGAGCTGCGGGTTGGCGGCCAGGGTCGCGGCGTCGAGCATGACCTTGTTGCTGACCACCGCGACGGCGCCCTGCAGGCGTTGGCTTACCTGGTCCGGGCGGGTTGCATCGAACAGTTCGAGCTCATCGAACTGGCTTCGTAACGGGGAAAGGTCGAGGTCACCAAGATCCAGGGATTGGTGGTCGAGAAACACAGCGCGACGCGGGCTGGGCATCAGTAAGGCTCCGTTGGCAGGGCAGGGATGATCCATCACTCGGACAATGCCACTCATACCCCGCGTAGCCAAATCATTCCTTCGGCTGATTTAGCCGTCACATTGGCGAACTACAGTGGTTACCACATTTGTCTGGCCCGCTTTTCAGAAAAGGGATACCCATGTTGCAGACCCGCATCATCAAGCCCGCCGAGGGCGCCTACGCCTACCCACTGCTGATCAAACGCCTGCTGATGTCTGGCTGCCGCTATGAAAAGACCCGCGAAATCGTCTACCGCGACCAGTTGCGGCTCACTTATCCACAGCTCAACGAGCGCATCGCACGCCTGGCCAATGTGCTGACCGAGGCCGGGGTAAAGGCCGGTGACACCGTCGCGGTGATGGACTGGGACAGCCACCGTTACCTGGAATGCATGTTCGCTATTCCGATGATCGGCGCCGTGGTACACACCATCAACGTGCGCCTGTCGCCCGAGCAGATCCTCTACACCATGAACCACGCCGAAGACCGCGTGGTGCTGGTCAATAGCGACTTCGTCGGCTTGTACCAGGCCATCGCCGGGCAGTTGACCACCGTCGACAAGACCCTGTTGCTGACCGACGGCCCGGACAAGACCGCCGATTTGCCCGACCTGGTCGGCGAGTACGAGCAACTGCTGGCCGCCGCCAGCCCGCGCTACGACTTCCCTGACTTCGACGAGAACTCGGTGGCCACCACCTTCTACACCACCGGCACCACCGGTAACCCCAAGGGTGTGTATTTCAGTCATCGTCAGCTGGTGCTGCACACACTGGCCGAGGCCTCGGTCACCGGCAGTATCGACAGCGTGCGGCTGCTGGGCAGTAACGACGTGTACATGCCGATCACTCCGATGTTCCATGTGCATGCCTGGGGCATCCCTTACGCTGCCACCATGCTCGGGATGAAGCAGGTGTACCCTGGGCGCTACGAGCCAGACATGCTGGTCAAGCTCTGGCGCGAGGAGAAGGTCACTTTCTCCCATTGCGTGCCGACCATCCTGCAGATGCTGCTCAACTGCCCGGCTTCGCAAGGGCAGGATTTCGGCGGCTGGAAGATTATCATTGGCGGCAGCTCGCTCAACC
This sequence comes from Pseudomonas sp. NBRC 111140, assembly GCF_001320885.1. Taxonomy (NCBI): domain Bacteria; kingdom Pseudomonadati; phylum Pseudomonadota; class Gammaproteobacteria; order Pseudomonadales; family Pseudomonadaceae; genus Pseudomonas; species Pseudomonas sp. NBRC 111140. Next base: position 9,754 of record NZ_BCBQ01000075.1, on the reverse strand, counting down.
GCTCGTTGTATCAGGCCGCTCTGGCACGTGGCATCCAGCTGACTGCTGCGTATGGCATGTCGGAAACCTGCCCGCTGATCTCCGCCGCCCACCTTAACGATGAGTTGCAGGCCGGCAGCGAGGATGAGCGTGTTACCTACCGCATCAAGGCCGGTGTGCCGGTGCCACTGGTCGAGGCAGCCATCGTCGATGGCGACGGTAACTTCCTGCCAGCAGACGGTGAGACACAAGGCGAGCTGGTGTTGCGTGCGCCGTGGCTGACCATGGGTTACTTCAAGGAACCGGAAAAGAGCGAGGAGCTGTGGCAGGGTGGCTGGCTGCACACTGGCGATGTCGCCACCCTCGACGGTATGGGTTACATCGACATCCGCGATCGCATCAAGGATGTGATCAAGACCGGTGGCGAGTGGGTCTCCTCACTCGACCTGGAAGACTTGGTCAGCCGCCACCCGGCGGTGCGCGAAGTGGCGGTGGTGGGGGTGGCCGACCCGCAATGGGGTGAGCGTCCGTTTGCCCTGCTGGTGGTGCGTGATGGCCACGCCATCGACGCCAAGTCGCTGAAGGAGCACCTCAAGCCGTTTGTCGAGCAAGGTCACATCAACAAGTGGGCGATTCCAAGCCAGATCGCCGTTGTTACTGAAATTCCCAAGACCAGCGTCGGCAAGCTCGACAAGAAACGCATCCGCCAGGACATCGTCCAATGGCAGGCCAGCAACAGCGCGTTCCTTTCCACCTTGTAATTACTTTGCGGGTCGTGTGCGTCAGAACGCGACCCGCATGCTAGAGAGGTTGGCGCCTTGCCAAATGGCAAAAATGCGCCATCCTTGAGCACTGCCAGCACGCAATCGGGACAAATAGCAGCGAGTTGGCGGCATGGAGCGCAAATCACACTTTAGAGGGATCAAGCGCCTGTGCCTTGCTGGCTATAGTCGGGGCCAGGGGATTTTCAGGAATGGGGGAGGGCAACACGCGCAAGCCGTGTCGCCGCGGGTGCAAACCTGCAAACCGGTCGCTCGGGCCGTTCTTGAAAGGACTCACTGCCATAACAATAAAGTACATGGAGTAGCGTCGATGAAATCTGCAAACCTGTTCTGGCGCCGGGCCAAGTTGCCCTTGGCCGTCAGCCTTGCTTCCACGCTCGCAAGTCCTGCTTTCGCTGTCAGCTTCAACATGGGTGAAATCGAAGGCCAGTTCGACTCGTCGCTCTCCATCGGCGCCAGCTGGTCGACGGCCAACCCCAACAAGAACCTGATCGGGGTGAACAATGGCGGTAAGGGCCTGTCGCAGACATCCGACGATGGCCACCTGAACTTCAAGAAGGGCGAAACCTTCTCCAAGATCTTCAAAGGCATCCATGACCTGGAGCTCAAGTACGGCGACACCGGCGTGTTCGTGCGTGGCAAGTACTGGTACGACTTCGAGCTGAAGGACGAAGGCCGCGAGTTCAAGGACATCAGCGACTCCAACCGCAAGGAGGGCGCCAAGTCGTCCGGCGCCGAGCTGCTCGACGCCTTCGTCTACCACAACTACTCCATCGGCGATCAGCCCGGTTCGGTGCGCTTTGGCAAGCAGGTGGTGAGCTGGGGTGAAAGTACCTTCATCGGCGGCGGCATCAACTCGATCAACCCCATCGACGTGTCGGCGTTTCGCCGCCCTGGGGCCGAGATCAAGGAAGGCCTGATCCCGGTCAACATGTTCTACATCTCCCAGAGCCTGACCGACAACCTGTCGGCTGAGGCCTTCTACCAGCTTGAATGGGACCAGACGGTCGTCGACAACTGCGGTACCTTCTTCTCGCAGCCGGACATCATTGCCGACGGCTGTACCGACAACCTGCGCGTGCTGAACAGCAGCCGTACGGTGCCGGGCGCGGCCCAGCAATTCCTTGCTACCCAGGGCGTGAACATCAACGAAGAGGGTGTGATGGTGCGCCGTGGCGCTGACCGCGACGCGCGTGACAGCGGGCAGTTCGGCGTGGCCATGCGCTACATGTTCGAGCCATTGGACACCGAATTCGGTGCCTACTTCATGAACTACCACAGCCGTGCGCCAATCTTCAGCGCCACCGGCGCCCCGGCTTCGGTGTTCTCCGGTATCGCCGGCCTGCCGGCACAGCTGCGAGCCTTGGCACCCTTGATCGTGGCGGGTAATTCGCAGTACTTCGTCGAGTACCCGGAAGATATTCGACTCTACGGCCTCAGTTTCTCCACCACCTTGCCAACCGGCACGGCATGGAGCGGTGAGATCAGCTACCGGCCCAACGCGCCGGTACAGTTGAACACCACCGATATCCTGTTTGCCGGTGTTCGTCCTCTGGGCGGCGCACTGACCAATGCTTCGCTGCTGGCGGGTACACCGGGCCAGGACCTGCACGGCTATCGCCGTAAAGAGATCACCCAGTTCCAGACCACCTTGACGCACTTCTTCGACCAAGTGATGGGCGCTAGCCGCATGACCGTGGTGGGCGAACTGGGCGTCACCCACGTCGGCGGCCTGGAGAATGCGCACGATACCCGTTATGGCCGCGACCCGGTGTTCGGCCCTGGCCCATTGCCGTCCACGGGCGGAGCGGACACCTGCCAGGCGCTCAACGCCAGCACCATCGCCGGCGCCGGTGCCGGTGCATCCACCACCAACCTGAACCGCAAATGCGAGAACGATGGCTACACCACCAGCACGTCCTGGGGTTATCGCGCCCGTGTCATCTGGGATTACAACGACGTATTCGCTGGGGTGAACCTGAAACCGAGCGTGGCCTGGTCGCATGACGTGTCCGGCTACTCGCCGGGCCCTGGCGCCAACTTCGAGGAAGGCCGCAAGGCTGTCAGCCTGGGCTTGGATGCCGAATACCAGAACACCTACACGGCAAGCCTGTCGTACACCAACTTCTTCGACGGCAAGTACAGCACCGTGGATGACCGCGACTTCGTCGCCCTCAGCTTCGGCGTGAACTTCTAAGCATTCAGATCCAGGACGACACGACATGAACAAGACCAGAAGTCTGCTGCAAGCCGGTGTGCTGGGCCTGTCCCTGCTGGCGACCAGTGTCATGGCTGCGGTATCCGCTGACGAGGCGGCCAAGCTGGGTAGCACCCTGACCCCAATGGGGGCGGAAAAGGCCGGCAATGCCGACGGCTCCATCGGCGCGTGGGAGCCGCTGTCGAAAACGGCGGGCAGCGTCGACGGCAAGGGCTTCCTGTCCGACCCGTACGGCAGTGACAAGCCGCTGTTCACCATCACGGCGCAAAACGCCGACCAGTACAAGGACAAGCTCTCGCCAGGCCAGCTGGCCATGCTCAAGCGCTACCCGGACACCTTCAAGATCCCGGTGTTCAAAACCCATCGAGGTTCAACCGTCCCGGCCGATGTGTTCGCGGCCATCAAGGAAAACGCCACCAAGACCACCCTGGTCGAGGGCGGCAACGGCCTGAACAACTTCCGCACGGCGGTACCGTTCCCGATCCCGAAAACCGGCCTGGAAGTGATCTGGAACCACATCACCCGCTACCGTGGCGGCAGTGTCAGCCGCCTGGTCACCCAAGCTACGCCGCAGCAGAACGGCTCGTTCAACCCGGTGTACTTCTCCGACCAGTTCGTCTTCCGTGACAAGATGAAGGACTACGACCCGAACAACCCAGGCAACATCCTGTTCTACTTCAAGCAGGAAGTGACCGCGCCCGCGCGCCTGGCTGGGACCGTGCTGCTGGTGCACGAAACCCTCGACCAGGTGAAGGAGCCGCGCAAGGCGTGGATCTACAACGCCGGCCAGCGTCGCGTGCGCCAGGCGCCGCAAGTGTCCTATGACGGCCCGGGTACCGCTGCCGATGGCCTGCGTACCTCCGACAACCTGGACATGTTCAACGGTGCACCTGACCGCTATGACTGGAAGCTGGAAGGCAAGAAGGAGCTGTACATCGCGTCGAACGCCTTCAAACTCGATGACCCCAAGCTGAAATATGCCGACATCATCAAGGCCGGGCACATCAACCAGGACCTGACCCGTTACGAGCTGCGCCGCGTGTGGCACGTGGTCGCAACCCTCAAACCGGGCCAGCGACACATCTATGCCAAGCGTGACTTCTACATCGATGAAGACACCTGGCAGGCTGCCGTCATCGACCAGTACGACGGCCGTGGCCAGCTGTGGCGCGTGTCCGAGGCCCACGCCCAGCCGTATTACAACGTCGAGGTGCCGTGGTACACCCTGGAAGCCATCTACGACCTGCAGTCCGGTCGTTATCTGGCCCTGGGCATGAAGAACGAAGAGAAGCGTGCCTACGACTTCGGTTTCAGTGCCAGCAAGGCCGACTTCCAACCAGCGGCGCTGCGCCAGTCGGGTATTCGCTAAGCTGAACACCACTAACTCCGTGTGATCCCCAGAACGCCCCGGCTTGCCGGGGCGTTTCTATTTTTCTGTTCTGGCCTCTACGCGGTCTTGCCCGCGAAGAGGCCAGAACAGGCAATAAATCTGCTGAATACCCACCCACACCCCCGCTACGGCCTCTGTCCATCAGCCATGTTGCTTTTTGTCGCAGTCTTTTCCGTGGCAATTGCGCCCATCATCTTCAAATGCGCCGCGTTACCCGCTAGTCTCGCAAACATCCATACCGCCGTAGTCTTCCAACCAGAACGAGCCGGCCATGACAGATCTGTCCCGTACGCATGGATTCGCGAGTCAGGCCCTGGGCCTGCTGGACGGGCGTTTCTTCCGGCCTCCGTTGCCGGACGGCCATGTGCCGCGCCAGCGTCTGTGTCAGCGTCTGCACGCCGGCCTGGGCGGGCGGCTGCTGCTGGTCAATGCCCCGGCAGGTTTCGGCAAAAGCTCCCTGGCCATCGAATTTTCCGAAGCGCTGCCCGAACACTGGCGCAGCTTGTGGCTAGGCCTGAGCCAGCGCGACGCCGACCCTGGCCGCTTCCTTGAACGCCTGCTCGAAGGCCTGCAGCAGTACTGCCCAGCACTGGGCGGCCAGGCCATGGGGCTGCTGAAAATGCGCCAGCGCCACCAGCCGTTCGCCTTCGAAGAGTGGCTCGACGGCCTGCTCGACGAGCTGGCGCTGTACCTGCAAGCCGATACGCCGCTGCTGCTGGTGCTGGACGACTATCACCTGGCCCAGGGGCCGGTGCTTGACCGCTGCCTGCAGTTCTTCCTCAATCACCTGCCCCCCGGCCTTGTGTTGCTGGTTACCAGCCGCCAGCGGCCAGACTGGCACCTGGCGCGCCTGCGCCTGTCACGGCAGCTGGTCGAGCTCAACGAGCAGGACCTGCGCCTCACCGCGGATGAGGCGCTGGCAGTGATTGGCCGCCAGCCCACGGGCCTGCGCGGTCAGGCCCTGGACAACCTTATTCAGCGCAGCGACGGCTGGGTGGCCGGGTTGCGCTTCTGGCAGCTGGCGGCCAGCGACAGCGCTGACGAGCAAGCCTTGCCCCAGGCGCTGCATGGCGGCGAGGGCCTGATCCGCGACTACTTGCTCGAAGAAGTCATCGACATGTTGCCCGTGGACGTGCAGGCCTTCTTGTACGAAACCGCCTGCCAGGAGCGTTTCTGCGCCCCGCTATGTGATGCGCTGCGGGGCCGCCACGACAGTGCCGCGATCCTGCGCTTCCTGCAGGCGCATCAGGTGTTCCTGGTGCCGCTGGACGAGCATGGCCACTGGTTCCGCTATCACCACTTGTTCTCCGACCTGTTGCGCAGCCGCCAGGCCAGCGAGCCGCTAGCTGGCCTGCACATACGGGCCTGCCGTTGGTTCGAAACCCAGGGCCTGCTGGACGAAGCTGTGGAGCAGGCCTTGCGTGCCGGCCACCTGGATGTCGCCGCAGACCTGGTGCAGAGCCTGTCCGAGGAGCAACTGCTGGCCGAACAGAACGTCGGTATGTTGCTGCGCTGGAAGATGGACCTGCCCGACAGCCTGCTGATCAGCACGCCACGGTTGATCGTGCTGTACAGCTGGGCGTTGGGCCTGGCTTGCCAGCTGGACGCAGCCGAGGAACTGGCCGGCTACCTCAGCCGTTTTCTACCCGCGCCTTCGGCAACCGCGCAAAAGTCGATGCTGGCCCAGTGGCTGGCGCTGAGTGGGGTCATTGCCCGTGGCCGTGGCGACCGCGAACGCACCCTGGCCTATTGCGGCGAGGCGCTACAGAGCCTGCCGAGCAAGCGTTATGGCCAACGCCTGGTGTGTTTGTCGACGCTGTCCAACCTGGCCATTGCCGATGGCGACTTCTGGCGGGCCCGAGGCTGGAACCGCGAAGCCCTGGAGCTGGCCCAACGGGTCGGCAACCCGTTGTTCGAGGCCCTGGCCCATTACGACCGGGCGCGAGTGCTGCACGCCCGTGGCGAGGTGCTGCGCGCACTGGACGAAGTGCGCCAGGGCCTGCAACGCCTGCAGGGGCTTTCGGCGCAGCGGCTGTATGCCGTGCGTGCGCGCCTGACGCTTTACGAAGGCTACCTGCTGGTCTCACGCCTGCAGCCGGCCCAGGGCCGAGCACGCTTGCGTGCAGGGCTGGGCGAGGCGCGGGCGTGCCGAGACATCAGTGTGCTCATCGGTCATTGCGTGATTGCCACGCTCGATGGCCGGGAAGGGCACTTTGCCGAAGCCTTTGCCGAATTGGCCGAGGCCGAGCGCCTGATGCATATCTGGGACGTGCCCCCGGTCTATTACCTGGCCATGATTACCCTGGTCAAATGCGAACTGTGGCTGGCCCAGGGGCGAACCGACCTGGCCGAGTCCTGGCTGCTGCGTCTGGGCCAGACCTACGGTGGCGAGCAACCGGCAGCAGCACCGGAGTTCCACCCGCTGCTGCCGTTGCATATTGCGTTGCAGCAGGCTTTGCTCGAGCGCATCCAGTTGCGTGGCGAGGATGCCGTGCAACGCCTGGCAAGCCTGGTAGCGCGTGGCCAGGCCAGTGGCGGCATGATGCTCACCGTCAGTGCTCTTTGCCAATGGCTTTCCCAACTGCTGGACGAAGGCAGGGAAGGGCAGGCCGCGCAGTTGCTGCCAGGTTTGCTGGAGGCAGCCCATGGCGGTGTGCTGCAACCGTTCCAGCCAATTCTGGAAAAGCACCCGCAATGGCTTCATGAGCAACTGCAGCCAGCGGCCGCTTGCCCGGTTCAAGCCGAACTGCTCAAGCACCTGCCGCCAGTGCCCTCCGCCAGCACAGGCACCGGCGAGGCGCTGAGCGGCCGCGAACTGGCCGTGCTCGAACTGATTGCCCAGGGCTGTTCCAACCAGCAGATCAGCGAGCGGCTTTTCATTTCCTTGCACACCGTGAAGACCCACGCCAGCCACATCAACAGCAAGTTGGGGGTTGAGCGACGCACCCAGGCGGTGGCAAAGGCAAAAACGCTGGGGTTGCTGGCGTGATACTGGCTCTGCAGGTCATTGCTCGTTAAAGTGATGGCATGAGGCCATGGTTTGTGGCCGGTAATGCTCTACCCTCATCTTTCCCGACCGGCTGCCGATACAGCGATCGGTGGCATCGCCTCGCGCGATTTTTCAATCATTCCAAGGCAGGTCGTGTTGATGCTGCAGTACGGGCAAAAGAGCTTTCTGATCGTCGACGATTTTACCGACTTTCGCACGTCGACCCGTTCCATGTTGCGTGAGTTGGGCGTGCGCGACGTGGACACCGCTGACAGCGGCGAGCAGGCGCTGCGCATGTGCGCGCAGAAGCGCTATGACTTCATCCTGCAGGACTTCCATCTGGGTGACGGCAAGAAGAACGGCCAACAGGTGCTCGAAGACCTGATCATCGACAAGCACATCAGCCATGAGTGCGTGTTCATCATGGTCACTGCCGAGAGTAGCCAGGCCATCGTGCTCAGCGCCATCGAGCACGAGCCCGATGCTTACCTGACCAAACCCTTCAACCGGGTTGGCCTGGCGCAGCGCGTCGAGAAACTGTTCCAGCGCAAGACGCTGCTCAAACCGATCCTGCAGGCGCTGGACCGCAATCGCCCGGCTGAAGTGCTGGCCGCTTGTGCCGAGTTGTGCAAGAAGGACCCGCGCCTGGCACCGCTGTGCTTGCGCTACAGGGCCGATGCCCTGCGCAACCTCAACCGTTTTGAGGAACTTGAAAAGTTCCTCAAGGCCATCCTGGCCAGCCGCCCGCAGCCGTGGGTGTACGCCGCGTTGGGCGCACTGATGCACAAGCGTGGCCAGAACGCCCAGGCCCAAGGTGTCTACGAGCAGGCGCTCAAGGCGTTCCCGATCATGCCAGGCCTTTACGATGGCATGGCCGAGGTGCTGGTGGCTCAGGGTGATACCCGACGCGCGCAGAACCTGCTTGAAGAAGCCGTACGTTTATCGCCTCTGTCTGTGCGTCGGCAATCGACGCTGGGCAAGCTGGCGCTGGAAAACGAAGACTTCGAGAGTGCATCGAAGGCGTTCCGCCATGCGGTGAATCAGGGCCAGAGCTCGCGCTACAAGGATGCCGAAAACAACCTCGGCCTGGTGCAGGCGCTGATGAGCAAGAACGCAGGCTTCGGCCTGGATGCCCGTACCCGTGTCGAAATCAACACCACGCTCAGCGAAGTGGCCAAGGAAAACCCCGAGGACCAGGGCTTGCAAGTGCGTGCGCGGATGATGAAGGCTGCCAGCCTGCAGCAGGCGGGCGACCCGGAAACAGCCGGCAAGCTGACCGAACAGGCGATCCAGCGCCTGGACAAGATGAACCAGTTCTTCTCGGTCGATTCGGCCCTGACCGTTGCTGCGCAGTTGCAGGCAATGGGGCAGGAAGCCGCCGCCATCGGCGTGCTGAAGAGCTGTGTGGAAAGTTATGGCGATGACCCGAAGGTCATGGAAAAAGTGGGCAAGCTGACGGACGACCCCAGCGTGCTCAACGCCATTACCGAAGCGGTCACCCTCAATCGCCAGGGTGTACGCAGTTACCAGGGAGGGCAGCTTGGCGAGGCGTTGCAACTGTTCCGCAAAGCGCTGGGTATGCAGCCGAAGAACATCAGCATCGCCCTCAACACCGCCCAGGCGCTGCTGCGCATCGGCGGTGACAACCCTCAGCCCGCGATCATGCAGGAATGCCAGGACGCCTTGACCAGCGTCGCCGGTATCCCTGCCAGCGACAATCGCTATGACCGTTACCGCAAACTGCACATCCGAGTGTTCGGCGCATGAATCAAGACAATCAGGGGCTGGATTTTTCCACGGTGATCGCCTCCACCGTGCACGACCTCAAAAGCTCTCTGTCAGCGCTGATCCAGTCCCATAGCCAGTGGGTGGAGCGCTTGCCCGAAGAGCTGCGCGGTGGTGCCGAGCAGGGGATCATGGAGCACGAGTTTCGCCACCTCAACGGCATGCTGGTACAGCTGCTTGGGCTGTACAAACTGGGCATCAACCAGTTGCCGGTGTGCCCGGACTACCACGAACTGGATGATTTCATTGAAGCGCAGTTGGCGGCGCACCAGGAAGTGCTCAAGCACAACGACATCCTCGCCACCTGGCGCATCGACACCGACAACCCGCTTGGCTTCTTCGACCGTGAGCTGGTGGCCTCGGTAATCGCCAACGTCATCACCAACGCCACCCGCTTTGCCGGGCACGCCTTGCTGATTACCATCGAAGAGGCCGACAACCAGTTGGCTATCTGCGTCAACGATGACGGCCCGGGTTATCCCAAGCACATGCTCGAGCGCCAGGAGGAGTACATCCAGGGCATCGACTCGACCAGCGGCAGCACCGGCCTTGGCCTGTACTTCGCGGCGCGGATCGCGGCACTGCATGAAAGCGGCGGGGTGCGCGGGCGG
>NZ_BCBQ01000074.1:0-33538 GCF_001320885.1 Pseudomonas sp. NBRC 111140 | reverse complement strand
CTTATGGTGCCAATGGCCACCGCGTGGAAAGCGCCGAAGGCCTGCTGCCGCTGCTGGAACACTGCATCAAGACCCCAGGCGTGCACGTGATCGACTGCCCGGTCGACTACAGCGAGAACGACCGCATCCTCAACAGCGAGTTGCGTGAGCGCGCGCTGGCGGTATAACGCCTGACAGGGCTGGCGCCACTTCATGTCTGGCGCCGTGCCCTTGTTGTAACAGCCTTGTGCTGCGAAGAGGCCCGTATAGCCGACACATCACTGTCAGCCGTACGGGCCTTTTCGCAGCACGAGGCTGCTACAACCATTCAGCCCAGATCGAGCAACCGTTTCAAGCTGGCCAGAATGGCATTGGCGTCATAGGGCTTGCGTGTGACGGGCACGTGCTGCAGGTGCTCGGGAATGCTGATGCTGTCGCCATAGCCGGTGGCGAACAGGAACGGAATCTGCCGACGCACCAGTTCATCGGCCACAGAAATGGATGTGCCAGTGCCCAGGTTGACATCCAATATCGCGGCATCCGGTGTGCGACTGGCAATCAAGCGCAAGGCTTCATCTTCGGAGCTGACGGTGATCACGTCCTTGATCTGCGCATCGTTGAGAATCTGTTCCAGGCCAATCGCGATCACCAGCTGGTCTTCGAGGATCAGCACACTCAGCCCTGTTTGCGCTGCGAAGATATCCTTGGCACGTGCGATGGGCGCAGCCAGGCTCGCGGGTTCGGCAGCCTCGGCCACGGAAAGGTGCATTGCAGGAATCTTGAACAACCCTTGCAGGCCTTCGGCGTGATACTCCACCGCGCTCGTGCCGCCAAGGTCGAACGGGATACTGCGGTCGATCAGCACCGAGCCAAAGCCATTGCGGGTAGGTGGCCGAACCGTTGGCCCGCCGCTTTCACGCCAACTGATGGCGCAGGCGTTGGTAGCGTCGATGGCCCAGCTCACTGCAAGCTTGCCGCCAGCCCGCGACAGCGCGCCGTATTTGGCGGCATTGGTTGCCAGCTCGTGCAGCACCAAAGCCATGACCGAATAGGCGCGGGCATCAAGGGTAACATTCGGGCCCTGCAGCTCGATCACCCCAGCGGCGGTGCGGTAGGGTGAAAGCTCTGCCTCCAGCAGCTTGGCCAGTCGCCCGCCACCATCACCACGTACCACTTGATCGTGAGCGAGAGACAACGCCTGGATGCGCCCCTTCAGTGTCGTCACGTAGTCCTGCAGTGTCTGGCTTTCCGAGGTCGGGTGGGCAACCAGAGCGCCGATCAACGACAGAATGTTCTTGACCCGATGATTGAGTTCTTCGTTGAGGATGCGCTGGCGCACTTCAGCCTTCGTGCGCTCGCTGGCCAGTAGTTCGCTGTTGTACAGCACCACTTCGACGATGGCGGTACGGATGGAGTCGCCAAACTGGCGGTCCTGTTCGGTCCAGGGCAGCGACTGCTGGTGAACGGTTTCTTTCCAGATGGCAAAGCTTTTGCGGGGTGTCAGGCGGTCGCCCAGCAAGCCGCTGTCGTAGGTCTTGTTCGGGTCCCCGGCCCAGTCGAGCGTCTCGACCACCTCCTTGCGGAAGAAGATCAGGTAATCCCTCGGCTGCTGCGACATCGGGATGATCAGGACGCCCGATACTTCGGTGAAGTATGCCTGGGCTGAAGGTAATACCATTGACAGACGGTTGGACGCCCAGGTCCGGCCTTCGCTGACCATGTCTGCCAGGCGCAGCAAATCGGGGACGGCCGTTTTAGGCGGCGCCAGGCCGACGGTTGACCAGCGGCCTTGTAGCGACATGCCGATGCCATCGCAGGGGATCAGCGACATCAACCGTGGCAGGCGTGCGTGGAAGAACGTATCGATGTCAGCTGTCTGGTTGGCGTCGCGCAGCATGCTGTCCAGCGCTTTGTGAACCTGCACGGCAGCTTCGAGCTTCTGCCGGCTGCGCAAGGTCTCGATGTGCAGGGAGAAGAACTCGCCGAACATCTCCGCGGCTACCCGCTGCCCCATGGCCAGCGTGCGGGGTGCATAGTGGTGGCAGGCGATCATCCCCCACAGTTCGCCGTTGACGATCACCGATATCGACATCGAGGCGCCCACGCCCATGTTGCACAGGTACTCGCAATGGATCGGCGACACGCTGCGCAGGTGCGCGTAGGACAGGTCGAGCGGTTCGCCTGACGGATCGAGGACAGGCTCGATGGCCACCGTTTTGAACTGGGCGTCGGAAATGACCCGGATCGGGTTGCGCAGATAAAGCGCACGGGCCTGCTGCGGGATGTCGGACGCGGGAAAGTACTGGCCCATGAAGCTTTCGAGGTCGCTGCGCCTGGCCTCTGCGACCACCTTGCCGGCACCGTCGGTGCCTAGCTGGTAGATCATCACCCGGTCATAGCCAAGCACTGCCCGGACAAAGCGGGCGGCGTCGCGGAACAATTTGCTGGTTTGTTCGATTTCGCGCAGCTGGGCAATCAGGGTTCGCGCCAGCTCAATAGGCTCGGCGATGCTGGCGCCGGCCGGTTCGAACTCCAGGATCGCAGTGCCTTTGAACAGGTGGGCGGCGACATCGAAAGCCTGGCCGTTAGGCAGCCTAACGCTGAAGCTGAGTGCAGGGCGCGAGGCTTCGCGGGTACGGGCCAACGCGTTGCGCAAGGTGTGGGCTACCTCGTCCCCTAGCACCGCTTGCAGCTTCTGGCCGTTGATATCGCCTGTTATGCCAAGCACATCCGGGGCGTTGACTGAATGGCGCAGGACCACGGTCGCCGATGCATCACAGGCCAGCAGGCAGCCGTGGGGTTGGATGCTGCCGGGCGTCTGGATGGGCTCGCGGTCGCAGTTGGTCAGGTTTACTTGGGGGTTGAAGGTCATTGGCCGGTGCCTGTGGCTAAAGGGGAGGCAGCCAGCACGGCCTCCATCGTCCGTCAGACTAGCAGGCATTGCCGCATTTGGGCACGGCAGGTGAAAGCGCGCTTGCAAGCAAGGCCGAGAGGTTTGCATGCTCCGGCCCCTTACCTGTTACGTGATTCACTACGCTTCTTCGAAATGCATCTCGGGTGGCTGCTTGCTGAAACCGCGGGTAATTGCGGTCAGGTAAAGCATGCCCAGGCACAACCATCCCAGCCCCAGGTAGATTGCCAGGTGATCCAGGCTTGCCATCAGCCACACGTTGGACACCAAGCCCACCAGTGGGAATGCCAGGTATAGAAGTACGGCTGTGCCGCCGCGTTGCCCCATGGCCAGCCAGTAATGGAAGATGACCGCCAGGTTGACCAGGCTGAAGGCCAGGAAGGCGCCGAAGTTGATGAACGAAGTGGACGTGGTCACATCCATGCGCAAGGCGAGCAGGGCGACGACCCCGCACAGGATGATACTGGGCACTGGTGTGCTGAAACGCTCGCTCAGCTTGCCAAAGAACGACTTGGGCAACACACCGTCACGGCCCATTGCATACAGCAGCCGGGAGGCGCTGGCTTGAGCCGACAGGCCAGAGGTGAACTGGCCAACGATCAGCCCCAGCAGGAAAACGCTCACGAACAGGTCGCCGCCGATGTTCTGGGCGATTTCATAGGCTGCCGCATCTGCGTTGATGAAGTCGGTAGACGGGTGGGCCAGCTGCACGAAGTAGCTGCAGGCGATGAACAGACCGCCGCCAATCAGGGTGATCAGCAGGATGGCCCTTGGGATGTTCTTGCGTGGCTCCTTGGTCTCTTCAGTGAGGGTGCTGACGGCATCGAAGCCGAGGAAGGAGTAACAGGCGATCGCGGCACCGCTCATGATCAGCGGCAACTGGGCACCTTCCTTGTAAAAGGGCTCGAGGGTCCATAGCGGTACCGTGGGATCACCCCACACGTAGTGCACGGCGAGGGCGACAAACGCCGCCAGCACCAGAAGCTGAATGAGCATCAGCAGGCCGTTTACGGTTTTCGCCAGGCGCAGGCCAATCACATTGATGGTAGTGGTCACAGCGATGAACGCCAGAACCCAGATGGCCTGCGGCACACTGGGGAAAGCCGAGTGCAGGTAGGCGGCACCAATCAGCCAGATCGCCATGGGCAGGAACAGGTAGTCGAGCAGCACCGCCCAACCGGTGATGAAGCCCAGTTGCGGGCTGATCGACTTGCGTACGTAGGTATAGGCGGACCCGGCAACCGGGAAGGCGCGCGCCATGTTGCCATAGCTCAAGGCGGTGAACAGCATGGCGATGGCGGCCGCAAGGTAGGCTGCGGGCACCATCCCTGCGGTGGTATCCGCCAGAATGCCAAAGGTGCCAAGGACGATGATCGGGGTCATGTAGGCGATGCCGAAAAGCACCACCGAACCCAGCGAAAGTGTTCGCTTGAGTGTGGCCATTACTGCTTGCTCCAGCTTGTGATTGTTATTCAGAGTCGAACGTGCTGCCGTCCTTGGCGGCCTTGCTTGCCCGTGAGGGGGCTTGAATGGCGGAGTATCAGGCGGGGACGATCAATTCGCGCAGGCCGTTTTCATGCTCGAGCAGTTCACCCGGCAGGCGAATACGGCGCTGGGCGATGTAGCTGTAGTCGCGCCGTGCTTGTTGCAGTTGCTCCATGGCCAGCTCGACGGTCATGCGGCACTCGCCACGGCCCGCTTCGCATAGCAACTGGCCGTAGGGGTCGACCACGGCACTGCCACCGGCAAAGACCAGGCCGCCATCACCGTCACCGACCCGGTTGACCATGACCGCGAAGGCCTGGTTTTCCATGGCACGTGCGCTGATGGCGGTTTTGTGAGTTGGGCCATACGGGTCCATGTTGCCGTTGGTGACGATGATCAGCTCGACGCCGAGCTGGCCCAGGGCGCGGGCGGATTCGGGGAATTCGATGTCGAAGCAGATCAGCAAACCGACACGCACGCCTTTGAACAGGGCGGTGGCATAGCGATCCCCTGGGGTGAACACGCCGGAGTCCGATGCCCACAGGTGGGTCTTGCGGTAGCTGAGGGCGACGCCCTCCGGCGTGACCAGCACGGTGGTGTTGTAGAAGTTGCCGTCGACGGCGGCTTCGGCCATGCCCACCACTACGGCAACGTCCCGCGCACAGGCTGCCTGCTGAATGGCCGTGATGCTCGGGCCATCGAGCGCTTCGGCGACCTGGCCAATGTTGTCTTCGGTAGGGAAGCCTGTCAGCTGGGTTTCGGGAAACACCAGCAGGTCGGTACCTGCGTGGCAGTTGTTGATTGCCTCGATGGTACGCTGCAAATTGTGTGCGGTGTCGCCATCGCGACCGGCCAATTGCACAAGTTCGACCTTCATGTGGATTCCTCGACTGTCTGCTTCAACCACCATGCGCAAGCGGCATGGGGCGTAAAAAACGACCCCGGTAAAGGTTCGGTCAGCGTAAGCTAGCCCGGATTATGGGGTGGTGATCACGCTTGGGGTATTACGCCCACGTGGTAACCCTGCAGGGGTAGAGGATGAATTTTACGCTGCACGACATTGCCTGGCACCGAGCGGTGGGCCAACTGATCGAAACGCTCGATAAAGCGCATTTCTGGCCTGCCCTGGTGCGGCTGTTGAACGAATACGTGCCCTGCGACAGTTGGGTCGCGCTGCTGTTTTCGGCGGGGCAACCGCAGGTGTTTGCCGAATGCCCCAGTGAGGACGGCAACCCTGATCCGCTGTTCCAGGATTACTTGAACGGCCTGTACCTGCTGGACCCCTTCTATGTGGCCAGCCGCGAAGCTGCGGCATCTGGCCTGGTGCGGCTGGCGGACGTCGCCCCCGAGTGCTTCGAGCAGACCGATTACTACCAGCGCTACTTTCGCCTCAACGTGGTAGCGGATGAAATTCAGTTCAACGTGCAACTGGATGCGCAACGTACGCTTTGCCTTTCACTTGGCTGCAAACGCCGTTTCACCCTTGAACAGGTCACCCTGCTGGAACTGTTGCGGCCTTGGGTGTCTGGCCTGATGCGCCAGCGCATGGCTTTCGAGCGAGAGTTGTTGAAGGCGGCCACCAAGCCTGCGCCGCACTGGCAAAGCCGCATGGAGGAAAAGGTCGAGCAGATGCAGTCGCCGCTGACCGGACGTGAGCTGGAAGTGGGCCGGCTGATGCTCAGCGGCTGTTCGAGCAAGGAGATTGCGCGCAAGCTGGAAATCTCTGTCGAAACCGTAAAGGTGCACCGCAAGCATATGTACAGCAAGCTGGGGATCAAGTCGCAATCGGAGTTGTTTTCGCTGTTTCTTCAGGCCCAGCTGGGTTGACTCAAGGTGATGTAGGCTCCGCGCGTTCATCGGTGAACCCCAGCTCACGGATGAACATCGAAAACAGTTCCGGGTGGGATGAGATGTTCAGCTTCGCGTACAGGTGGCGCCGGTGCACCTTGATGGTCTCCGGCGAGATCCCCAGCCGTTGCGCCATCGCCTTCGACGAGTAGCCGCGCAGTATCAGGCGGGCAATTTCCAGCTCGCGCTCGGACAACAGGCCTTGGGCAAACCTGGCCAAGGCATCGCCAACCGGTGGCCGCACGGGCACCGAGATGTCGCTACGCGCCCAGTGCTGCTGAAGCAGGGCCAGCACCCAGGCACTGACCAGGTTGAACTTGCCCAGTTCCGTTGCATCGAAAGCGCGGCGCATGCCCAGCGACAGTGACAACACCCCGTCCGGCAACTGCAACAGAAACTGGATTTCGTCCACCAGCACATGGTCCTGGAAGTAGTTCTGGTAATAGTCCGTTTGCCAGAAATGGTCCGGGGCCACTTCTTCCAGGTGGTAGCAACCACTGGCCAAGCCTTCGCGGGCGGCCTGGTAGAAAGGGTCCAGCAGGTACAGGCCGTCCAGGTACAGCTCACCTGCGGCCGGCGCTGGCGCGGCGTCGTATTCCTCAAGCACCTGGGGCGCGCCATGGGCCGCGAAGTGAATCGCCAGTGCGTTGTCGAACGGCACCCAGTGGCGTAGCACCAGGATCAGCTGGCGCCAGAAGCGCGGGCTGCCAATCTGCTCGATCGCTCTGGCCAACGCGGTATGAGCGGCAACTTCATGAAAGAGAATGTCCACGACGGCGTCCTTGAAAGCGGTAGGGCATTGGCGCTCGCTTTGCCACAGCTGTCAACCGGGGGTACCCCTTAGTGGGAATTGTCCGACTGGGCGCTGGCGCATAGATTTCATCCCCATCAAGCGGGCCGTCGAGCTCGCCATGTTTCGTTTCCTGGTTCTGCCTCCTGACACTAACAACAACGTGAGGATGAACAAATGACGTCCTGTAGTGCACCCCTCTCGAAACTGAAACCGACGCTGAGCGTCGCTGATGTCGTCGCCATCACCGTATCTTCGGTCACCCCCGCCAGCTCGGTCTTCGTCATCGCGCCATTTGCCATCGCCCAGGCAGGTACCGGGGTGATCTGGGCCTTCATGCTCGGTGGCGTGCTGGCGCTGATGTTTGCACTTTGCTATGCCGAACTGGGGCGCGCCCACAGTGCTGCCGGGGGAGAGTACGTGTTTGCCAAACGGGTATTTGGCGGCATGGCCGGTTACGCCACCTTTCTTACCGTGCTGGCGATGCTGGTGTTCATTCCACCGGTACTGGCAACCGGGGCTGCCACGTACTTGAATGCGGCGCTGGGCTCCCAGCTTGATGGGCAGGCGGTGGCCCTGGTGATTGTCGCCCTGGGGTATCTGCTGGGTATCCTCAATATAAAGTTGAACGCATGGGTTACCGGCATCTGCCTGTTGCTTGAGGTAGCGGCGCTGATGGTGATCGTGGTGCTGGGCTTCGGCCATGCCCAGCAACCGCTCACCAGCCTGGTCAGCCCACTGGTGCTCGATAACGGGATACTGCATGCGGCACCCTGGGCGCTGGTGATTGGTGCGGTCGGCACGGCGTTGTTTTCCTTCAATGGTTTTGGCGGCGCAGTGTTGCTGGCAGAAGACATGAAGTGCGGCGGGCGTGGCATCCCCAAGGCGGTGCTGTGGTCACTGGTGCTGGTGGTGGCCATCGAAGTGATCCCGCTGCTGGCACTGCTGATCGGCGCGCCCTCGCTGGA
This sequence comes from Pseudomonas sp. NBRC 111140, assembly GCF_001320885.1. Taxonomy (NCBI): domain Bacteria; kingdom Pseudomonadati; phylum Pseudomonadota; class Gammaproteobacteria; order Pseudomonadales; family Pseudomonadaceae; genus Pseudomonas; species Pseudomonas sp. NBRC 111140. The sequence continues at coordinate 25,557 of NZ_BCBQ01000074.1, read as the reverse complement.
GGCGATGCTGGCCAGCCCGGACCCGATTGGCTACCTGCTGACGGCGCATGGCAACGAAACGCTGTCGCGCCTGGTGAGTGGCGGGATTTTCCTGTCGGTGTTCAACGCCATCATCGCCCTGGTGATCCAGAGTGGGCGGGTGATCTACAGCAGCGGGCGGGATGCGTTGTGGATGCCGGCCCTGAACCGTACATTCACCCGCATTCATCCCAAGTGGGAGTCGCCGTGGTTGGCCACGCTGTTCCTTGCCGTGCCTTCCACGGCCCTGACCTTCAGCTCCAACCTGGCAGAACTCACGTCTTTCACCGTACTGCTGATCCTCTGTGTGTACCTGGTCGTGGGGTTGTGCGCACTGTTCAGCCGGGTACTGCGCCGTGATCGCGAGCACCCGTACCGCATGCCGCTGTGGCCGTTGCCGGCACTGGCTGCCGTGACCGGTGCCGGTTACCTGCTGACGACCCTGCTGAGTGCGGCTTCGGCCCGGGACATCTTCATCATTGTCGGGCTTCTGCTTACCTCCATGTTGCTGTATGGCACATATGGCAGGTTGAGCCCGGCGTTTCAGAAACTTTGAGCGAGAGACATGATGCGAACACGCGACTTCGGTATCACGCTGGGCCTTGGCCAACCGGGCCCGTACAACGCAATCACCGATGTACCGGGTGTACGGGTTGGCCACGCCACCCTGAACACGACCCATGACGGAAAACCTGTGCGTACCGGTGTCAGTGTCATCGAGCCCCGCGAAGGCCCGGCGCGCCATCAGCCTTGTTTTGCCGGCTGCCATGTATTGAACGGCAATGGCGATGCCACAGGCCTGGAGTGGATTCGTGAAGCGGGCCTGTTGACGACCGCCATTGCCACCACCAACACGCACAGCGTTGGGGTGGTGCGCGACGCGCTGATCGCCCACGAGCATGCGACCCTGGCGGACGCATCGACCTACTGGTGCATGCCGGTGGTGATGGAGACCTACGACGGCGTGTTGAACGACATCTGGGGCCAGCATGTCAACGCGGACCTGGTTCAACAAGCGCTGGGGGCAGCATGCAGCGGGCCGGTGGCCGAGGGTGGCGTAGGCGGCGGCACCGGGATGATCTGCCATGAGTTCAAAGGCGGGATTGGTACGGCGTCACGGGTGTTGCTGGCAGAGCAGGGTGGCTGGACGGTGGGCGCCTTCGTTCAGGCCAATCATGGCCAGCGTCGTGAGCTGCGGGTGGATGGCTATCCCGTGGGCCGGGTGTTGCTTGGCCTTCCTTCGCCATTTGACCAGCAGGACACCCCTGGCATGGGCTCGATCGTGGTGGTATTGGCCACCGATGCACCGTTGCTGCCACATCAATGTCAACGCCTGGCGCAACGTGCTGCGCTGGGCATTGCCCGCACCGGGGGCGGCACCGATGACTCCAGTGGCGATATCTTCCTGGCCTTCTCGACGGGGAACACCGGGCTGGCGCCTGCCGATTACAACCGCCGCGATCTGCCGGTGACCGCGCAAGTGGCGATGGTCAACAACGACCATATTTCGCCGCTGTTCGCCGCGGCGGCCGAGGCCGTGGAGGAAGCCATTGTCAACGCGATCCTGGCAGGCAGGTCGATGCTGGCAGGAGATGGACGAGAGGTGCCTGGCCTTGAGGGTGCACGCTTGCTGATGGCCCTCGAACAAGTGGGCTGGAAGGCTCAAGGTTGATACTTGGGGAAGTGCGTATACCTGGGGAGTACAGATGTTCTCCTTTCGATAATTGCTTGTATGCAGGCGGTGATCGGTGGTCTCATCCCGCGCCTGAGCCAACAGGTATTGAAAGATGAACCGCCCGCTATTTGTTTCCATCGATGGGCCCAAGGGCACCGGCAAGACCACGCTGCTGGAAGCCGTTACCCAGGCCCTGAGGGTGGAAGGAAAAAAGGTGATTCGTCTTTGCGAAAGAAACAACGACCCCTACCGGCGCGAAACCATGGCCCTGGTCAACCAGCTCGCCAGAAGCCCTTGCCAGGACCTGGAGTTCAGGGTGTGCGAACGCTTTGCTGCAAGCCGTGCGTGGATTTCCCGACATGTACTGCCCAGGCAGCCAGCTGACAGCATCATCCTGATTGATCGCTGGTACCCCTCTGACGCTGCGTTCCGCCGCACTGTGCCGTTTGACCATATCTTGCGCCTGAACCTTGAACGAAGCGTGCAAGTGCCAGATTTGCATGTCGGGGTTGTCACCGCCCCAGAAACTTCATGGGCAAGGGCTGCGGCCCGCACGCGCGGGCTGGGCAGCACGGTTATCCACAACCTGGATGAGCAGGTGGCCTGTACCGAGGCGTTCGAGCGGGCGGTTGCAGCGCACGGCTGGGTGCTGTGCCGCAATGAAGGGACGATCGAGGCGGCCACACGGCAACTGGTTGGCGAGATTGATCGAGTACTGCGAACGAAATGGACTCAAGCCTCGACCGATGAGTGATGGCCTGTGATCAGCCATTGCCCATCAATGCGTTCAAAGGTGAATAAAAACCTTGCCGGCACCACGTGCTGCTCACCGCCATTGCGGTAGACGAAGGTGTAGAGCCCGCCGACCACCACGGTGCCGAGCTTGCGGCTGACGCGCTTCTTGAACACCTGAACGTCACACACCAGCCCATCATTGGCCAGGAAGTTGTCGAAGTAGCTGCGTCGGCTGTCATCACAATCGCGCACCTGGTTGGACAAGGTCGGCACCAGAATGGCGTCTGGCGCATACAGTGCCAGCACCTGCTCCACGTCACGCGTGGCTACCGTTGCAGCCCACCGATAAAGCGCCGCCTTGGCACCCGCCAGGCAGGCCAGTTCGGTGTCGGCATAGGGTTCAATGTTCTGGGCTGCGGTAGGCGTAGCGCTCATGGGGGCTTGCTCACATAAGGTTCAAAAGGGATGGGTGGCATGTTCATGCCGGGATGAGATAATGTGTTATAACATAACATTATCGAGACAAGTTTCAGATCATGTCCCTCAAGTGCGAACACCTCGTGGTGGGCAGGAACCAAAAGGAAGCTCCTGCATGAGCCGAATCCTTGTCAGGAATGCCCGCTTGGTGAACGAAGGCAAGGTTTTCGATGCAGACGTCCGGGTTACCTGCGCACGCATCGAGAAAATCGCCAGCAGCATCTGGGGTTGCCGCTGGTGCTGCATGCACTTTCGGCGTTGTGTTGAACGAACACTGTCAAGGGTTGCCTCTGGCATTCAATGCACAGCGGCACTGACCCTTTTGAACCTGACGCAAGAGTGATAGCGATGAACGAACAAGAGCTGCTTCGCATGCCTGCACAGGCCTACATGGATGCCTCGCAGCAGGCATTCTTCCGTGACCTGCTGCTGTCGCAGCGCACAGTGTTACAAGCGCGAATCTCCAGCGAGTTCGAACTCATGCGCACATTCGAGCCAAGCAGTGACCCTTCCGACCTGGGCACTGTGGAGGAGCAACGGCAATGGCAGTTGCGCCTGCTCGAGCGGGAAAAGAAGCTGCTGGACAAGATCGACGAAGCCCTGCAGCGCCTTGCTCGGGGCGAATACGGGTGGTGCAAGGACACTGGCGAGCCCATCGGCCTGAAACGCTTGCTGCTGCGGCCAACAGCGACGCTGAGCATTGAGGCCAAGGAGCGGCAAGAGCGCAGGGAGCGGCACATACGCGATGACTGAGGCGCTCAGCCTGATCTAAGTGTTCAACGGTAACCTCGCACTCGGATACCCCTTTGGAACCTGAGGAGGTTACTCGATGAATGCGCCGAGCAGCACTTGGCTCAACAAAGTACCGGAAGTGACGCTGTCCTTCTGGATCATCAAGATCATGTCCACCACGGTGGGCGAAACATTCGCCGACTTTCTCGCCGTCGACGTAGGCTGGGGGCTGGCCATCACCAGTGCGGTGATGGCCGTGCTGCTGGCGGGTGCGTTGGCCTTGCAGTTGCGCAAGCGCCACTGTGAACCCTGGATTTACTGGCTGTGCGTGGTGCTGGTGAGCATTCTGGGCACCCAGATCACCGACATCCTGACCGACGAGCTGGACATCAGCCTTTACGCCAGCACAGCGTTTTTCTCGGTGTTGCTGGCTGCCAACTTTGCGATCTGGTACGTGCTGGAGCGCAACCTGTCGATACGCGAGATCGTTACCGCAAGGCGCGAGCTTTTCTATTGGACCACCGTGCTTTGTACTTTCGCGCTAGGCACTGCTGGCGGTGACCTGGCTACCGAAGCGTTGGGGCTTGGCTTTGATATCGGCGTGGTGATCTTTGCCGTATTGATCGCCGTTTGCGTGCTCGCCTGGCGACTGGGCGCCAGTACGGTGCTGGTGTTCTGGGTGGCTTACATTCTGACTCGACCACTTGGTGCTTCCCTGGGCGACCTGCTGACTCAATCGCACGCATATGGCGGCCTCGGCATGGGGGCCACCTGGACCAGTGCACTGTTTCTTTGCGTCATCTTCATCCTGGTCGGCGTTGCCCAGTTCAGCGCCGAACAGTCCAAACGACTCGCCCGTTGATCAAAAAGGTAGTTACCCATGATTTCGCATCGTTTACGCATAGCGACGTTGGCAATCGCCTGCACGTTTGGCGTGCTGCTAACCCAAGGTTGTTCCAAACCGGATCAACAACAAACACAGCAGGCACCTGCGGGCGCCCAAGCAGCGACCAAGCTGGGCGACCTCAGCCCATTCCGGGCCATTGCCGAGGATGTGGCGGCCAAGGTCGATGCCCAGGACTTGCCGGCTGCCAAGGCCCGCATCAAAGACCTGGAAAAAAGCTGGGACGACGCCGAGGCCGGGATCAAGCCACGCGCGGCCAGCGACTGGCATGTACTGGACAAGGCTATCGATCGGGCACTCGATGCACTGCGTGCAGGCCAGCCGCAGCAGGATGACTGCAAAGCGGCAATGGATGCCCTGTTGAAAGCTTTCGACAACCTGCAAAGGCCACGACAAGGTTGAAGCGAGGAACAATCAGTCACCGTGCACTCGGCTATTGTTCCATCACGTGCTCATTTTGGGGAAGGCAATGCGGGTGTTACTGGTCGAAGATGACTGCATGATTGCCCAGGCACTGCAGGACGCGCTGGCAACAGCGGGTTACGCGGTGGACTGGGTAGCCGATGGCCCGACCGCAGAGGCGGCCTTGCGCACGCAGGCCTACGACCAGGTGCTGCTCGACCTGGGGTTGCCCGGACAAGATGGGCTGCAATTGCTGCAACAGCTGCGTGCCGCCGACAACCCCGTTCCCCTGCTGATCATTACCGCGCGCGCGGAGCTTGATGACCGCGTGCGCGGGCTGGATGGCGGGGCGGATGATTTCTTGCAAAAGCCCTTTGAAATGGCCGAATTGCTTGCCAGGATGCGCGCCGTCATGCGGCGCAAAGGCGGGCGCGCGACCCCTGAACTGGGCAACGGCACGGTCAGCCTGGACCTTGTCAGCAAATGCGCCAGGGTGATGGCTCAGCCGCCTGTTCAGCTTTCCAACCGAGAGTTCGCCTTGCTTCAGGCATTACTGATCCGCCCGGGGGCGATCTTGTCGCGGGCCGAACTGGAGGACCGGCTTTACGGGTGGGGGAACGAGGTCGAAAGCAACGCGGTGGAGTTTCTCATCCATGCCTTGCGCCGCAAGCTGGGCAAGGATGTGATTCGCAATATCAGGGGGTTGGGATGGATGGTCTCAAAAGGCGCCTGAACCAGTCCCTGCAGCTCCGCCTGTCGCTAGGGTTGTCCCTGGCGATACTACTGGTTGCGACAATGAGTGGGGTATTCAGCTACTTCTCGGCCTTCGATGAGGCGCTTGAGCTGCAGGACAACAGCCTGCGCCAGGTTGCGGCGTTGTACATGCGCCAAGGTTTGGCATTTCATTACCCAGCCAACGAACATTCTGTCCCAGGCGACGATGAAGAAACCCGCATCGTCATCCAGTATCTGGCTGATGGACAGGCCGTCAGCCATGCTGATGACAGCTTGTTGCCGTTGCCCATTCCGGGCGCCGTGGCCAATGGCTTGTCTACCGTAAATGTCGGAAACGAACCTTTCCGTGTGCTGGTGAACACCGATTCTTCCGGCAAGCGTTTTGCCGTTGCGCAGGAAATTGACAGCCGCAATCGCGATGCCCGCGATAGCGCATGGCGTGCATTGCTGCCATTCGCCATCCTCTTTGCCATTTTGCTGGTGGTGGTGGCCAACCTGATTCGCGAGCTGTTCAGGCCTGTCGCGAGTTTGGCGGCAATGCTCGACCGCCGTGATGATCAGGACCTGCGGCCGATTGATGAGCGTATGCTGGCTATCGAAATACGCCCTTTCATCCAGGCAATCAACCGGCTGCTGGCGCGTGTTGCCCGCACCCTGGAGAGCCAGAAGCGCTTTGTCGCCGATGCAGCCCATGAACTGCGCACCCCCCTTACAGCCCTTTCACTGCAGGTGGAAGGCCTTGAACCCGAAGCAATGACGGCCCGCGCCCAGGCCCAAGTGGCCCAACTGCGGCTCGGTATCGCCAGAAGCCGCAAGCTCATCGAGCAACTGTTGGCATTGGCGAGCGCCCAGCTCGGCGCGCTGCCGACACCTGCGGTATCCCTGCATGAAGTCTGCCGTCGGGTGCTGGAAGATCTGATGCCCTTGGCCGAGCAGAAGCAGCTCGACATTGGCCTGGAAGGTGACGATGCACGCTTGCCCATACGCGAAGTCGAGTTGAGGACCGTGATCAGCAACCTGGTCGAGAACGCCATTCGCCATGCCCCTGTGGCGGGCCATGTCGACCTGCGTGTGGAGCAGGGCGTCGGCCAAGTCACGCTCAGTGTCAGCGACGATGGCCCGGGCATTGACCCGCAAGAGTGGGAGCGCGTGTTCGACCCGTTCTATCGCGGCACTGGCTCGGTGGGGGAAGGCTCCGGCCTGGGGCTGTCGATTGTACGGACCATTGTTCAGCGTTGCGCAGGCGAGGTGGACGTGGGGTACACCGATGCGGCGCGCCGCCAGGGCTGGCGGGTATGTTTGCGTTGGGTGACAAACAGCGGTTGACGATCCGTCAGGGTGTCAGGCGCCCTGACGGTCGATATCCCGGCGCAGGACCACCGAAGTGGTAATGTCATCCACTGATTCGTGACGTGCCACATTGTCGCGTACCTGGTTGAGGTCGTCGATTGTCCGTGTCTCCACTTCAACCACCAGGTCAAGCTGGCCGCTCACCGATGAAACCCGCCGCACGCGCGCGTCCGTTGCCAGCTGGTCGAGCAGCCCCATGGCAGGTGTGCGCTGCAACGTCACCAGCAAGATCGCCCTTATCACGTTGGCGTCTATTTCGCCGATGTCCGCCCGATAGCCACGGATGATCCCGCTGCGCTCAAGGTTGGCGACGCGCTCGGTAGTGGCGCTTCTGGAAAGGCCTATGCGGCCGGCCAACGCCTTCAGCGCAATACGCGCATCTTTCGAAAGTACTTCAAGAATCTCACGATCTTTTGCGTCCAGGTCACGCATTGCACCACCCAATAAGCTCGCCGTCTTTATGCCGGCCGGAACCGGCATAATGCCTGTCGATCCCGACCGTATGCAGGGTGTCGGTTTCGGTGGTGCATGACAAGCTATTGAAAAAACAATTTGCTCGCTCGGAACGTGATGATATGACAGACCTTTCCCACCCGGCACCTCGGTTTTCGGCAAGCGATGCAGAGGGCCTTGCAAAAGATTTCTTCAATGTCACCGGCATTGCAACGCCCCTGGACGGGGAGCGTGATTGCAACTACCGGCTGAAGACGGGCATGGATGCAGGCTGGATCCTGAAAATCGTCAATGCCAGCGAGCCCAGGGTAGAAAGCGAGTTTCAAACCGCGCTGCTCGATCACCTGGCCGTGCATGGCGCGCACTTGGGCGTGCCTCACCTGCGGGCCAGCGTGGCGGGCGATTACCTACCGACGGTGACCAGCGCCACAGGTGAACAGCACGCGGTGCGCCTGGTCAGCTGGTTGGCCGGCACGCCGCTCGCCGAGGCCAGGCGCTCCTTTGCGCTGATGAGAAACTTCGGCCAGGCACTCGGTGAGCTTGACCGCGCCCTGCAGGGCTTCATGCACCCGGGCGCCGTTCGTGAACTGGACTGGGACCTGCGCCATGCGGCGCGCGCTCGATCACGCCTGCACTGCATCAAGAGCCCCGAGCGGCGGGCCATTGCCGAACGTTTCATCACCCAGTTCGAGCAGACTGTCCAGCCCAGGCTGGCTTCACTTCGCGCCCAGGTGATCCACAACGACGCCAACGACTGGAACATTCTGGTCGATGCCGAATCCACCAGCAACGTAACTGGCTTCATCGACTTTGGCGACGCAGTGCATAGCGTGCTGATTGCCGAAGTCGCGATCGCCAGCGCTTACGCCATTCTCGACATGGACGACCCGATCGGCGCTGCTGCTGCGCTGGTGGCCGGCTTCCATGAAAAGTACCCGCTGCAAGCGCAAGAGCTTGATGTGCTGTTCAACCTGATTGCCATGCGCCTGGTCATCAGCGTGACGTTTTCTGCTTCGCGGCACGATCAGGCAGGCGACAATCCCTACCTGGCGATCAGTGAAGCACCTGCCTGGCGCCTGCTGGAACAGCTTGATGCGATGAACCCACGGCTGGCCACCGGCATCCTGCGCAAGGCCTGTGGTTTCGATGCCATCGACGGTGCCGGGGAAATCCGCCGCTGGATTGCGGATAACCACAAAGCGTTCGCCGACCTGGTGCGCCCTTCAGCCGCCATCCTCAACAAAGTGATCGCGCCGTTTGGCGACGCCAGCCACGAAATGACCATCGCTTCGGCCGAGCAACGTCCTGCGGATGCGACCCGCTGGTGGGACGCGTTCTCTGCCGCGCACAAGGTGCCGCTGGCCATCGGGCCATGGGGCGAGTTGCGTACTATCTATACCGACAGTGCTTTCGAGTCCCGTTTCATCAAGGGCCAGCGTCGCACCTTGCATGTGGGGGTCGACCTGGTGATGCCGGCGGGTACGCCTTTGTACGCACCGGTCACCGGCACCGTCAGAAGCGTCGAGGTAGAACCAGACCCGCTTGGGTATGGTGGCCTGGTGATGATCGAGCACGCACCGGCAGGTTGCCCGCCATTTCTGACCTTGTGGGGGCACATGGCCCATGAGGCGCTCGGCCGCTTGAAAGCCGGTGACAAGCTAGTGGCTGGCGACCTGGTCGGTTACATGGGCACCGACCATGAAAATGGCGGCTGGATCCCCCACCTGCATCTGCAGATGGCCACCGATACCCAGCTGACCGCGAGCGAGGTCATTGGCGTTGGTGAGCCAGAGTACCGTGACGTGTGGGCTGACTTGTTCCCTGATGCCTCGATGTTGGCCGGCATTCCGCCAGAGACCTACGACCAGCAGGGCATGACCAAGGCCCAGATCATTGCCAAGCGCAAGGAGTTGCTGCTACCGAACCTGTCAATTTCGTACACTGACCCGATCAAGTTCGTGCGTGGCGATGGCGTATGGCTGATCGACAACTTCGGGCGGGCCTACCTGGACTGCTTCAATAACGTCTGCCACCTGGGCCATAGCCATCCCGATGTGGTCGAAGCCTTGACCCGTCAGGCTGCGCGACTGAACACCAATACCCGCTACCTTCATGACAACATTGTCGAATATGCCGAACGCCTGACCGGCACCTTGCCAGAGGGGCTTTGCGTCGCGTCCTTTGGTTGTTCGGGCAGTGAAGCCAACAGTTTGATGCTGCGCATGGCGCGCAACTACACAGGCAGTGACCAGGCAATCGTGCTGGACTGGGCCTACCACGGCACCACCCAGGAGCTCATCGACCTGAGCCCATACAAGTACAAGCGCAAGGCCGGCAAAGGCAGGGCGGCGCATGTTTACGAGGCGGTGGTCCCGGACAGCTACTACGCGCCCGAGCATTGGCCAGTGGAAGAGCACGGCAAGCGCTTTGCCGAGTCGGTAGCAGAGCAACTGGATGCCATGCGCAAGGCAGGCAAGAAGCCCGCTTTTTTCCTTGCCGAGTCGATTCCCAGCGTGGCGGGGCAGGTGTTCCTGCCCGAACACTACCTGCAGGAGGTATACGCCATGGTGCGCGCCGAAGGTGGGCTGTGCCTGGCCGATGAGGTACAGGTCGGGTTTGGCCGTGTGGGCAGCCACTGGTGGGCATTCGAGACTCAGGGCGTAGTGCCGGATGCTGTCACCATGGGCAAGCCGATCGGTAACGGCCACCCGATGTCGGCGGTCGTGACCACGCGCGAGGTTGCCGATGCCTTCAACAACGGCATGGAGTATTTCAATACCTTCGCCGGCAACCCCGTGTCGTGCGCGGTAGGCCTGGCAGTGCTCGATGCGATCGAGCGCGACCAGTTGAAGGAAAATGCCTTGAACGTTGGCAATTACCTGCTCGATGGTTTCCGCAAGCTGCAGCAGCAATTTGATGTGATTGGTGATGTGCGCGGCCTGGGCCTGTTCCTCGGCATTGTGCTGGTCACTGACCGTCAGTCGAAGGTGCCGGCCACGGCCTTGGCCAGGAAAGTAGCCGACGGCGCCAGGGAGCGCGGCGTGTTGATCGGCACCGAGGGCCCGCATGACAATGTGTTGAAAATGCGGCCTTCAATGATTTTCAGCCGGGCCAATGCCGATTTCCTGCTCGAGGTGCTGAAAGACAGCTTCATCGCAGCGCTGAAATAGCCTATCGGCTGGGCAGGAGGGCGTGCCGAGGGGCACGCCCTTTGTCGTGTGCTCAGGCTTTTTGGCGGTCAATATCGCGCCGTAGCACCACCGCCGTAGTGATGTCGTCTACAGAGTCATGGCACGCCACAGCGTCTCGTACCCGGTTCAAGTCATCGATCGTCCTCGCCTCTACTTCGACCACCAGGTCGAGTTGCCCGCTGACCGATGAAACCCGTTTCACCTGGGCGTTTTGTGCCAGCAGGTCCAGCAGCCCGAGTGTTGGTGTACGTTTCAGTGCTACCAGGATAATCGCCCGTATTACATTGGCATCGATTTCACCAATGTCGGCACGGTAGCCGCGAATGACCCCGCTACGCTCCAGCTGCAAAACCCGCTCGCTGGTAGCACTTCGCGACAGGCCGATTCTTGCCGCCAGCGCTTTGAGTGCCACGCGTGCTTCCTTGGAAAGTATCTCGAGGATTTCCCGATCTTTGATGTCTAATTCGCGCAATGCTGGCACTCCTGCCTGTTCACCGGTAAATGGCCGGATGCCCCAGTGAAGTGCAGGAGGCACGCCAGCCGAATACTTGCTAGTTTTTGGTGCATTGCAAGACACTACTCCAGTTTTGAAACCGGTCGAAGTAGCGCCGACATTATGTCGGTCGATCCCGGCAATGTGCCACCCGAACACGCACATTGCAGGGTGATTTCAAGGTGTCCGTGTGCAAAGCTCTTTGTGAAGGAGGGGCCATCAGCGCCCCAGACAATAACAAATACAAACTTCCAAGGAGTGCCTCGATGCGGGTAAGAAAAACCAGGATGCTACTTGCATCCAGCGCAGTGGCAGTAATTGCATTGTTCTCTCAGGGCGTGGCGCAGGCCGATGACCTGCAGGCAGTTCAAGAATCAAAAACACTGCGCGTGGCCATGAGCGGCCAGTACGCTCCCTTCAGTTTCGCCAACGAAAAGAATGAAATTGTGGGTTTCGACGCCTCCATTGGTGAAGCACTCGCCCAGCGCTTGGGTGTAAAGATAAAAATCATCACCACCCCCTTCGACGGCATTATTGCCGGGCTGTTAGCCAAAAAGTATGACGCCGTCATCGCTTCGATGACCATTACTCCCGAGCGGCTGAAAGCCGTTGATTTCGTGGGGCCTTATTACCATGCGGGCCGTACCATCGGTGTAAAGGAAGGCTCTCCGATCAAGGGGCTGGATGACCTCAAGGACGTCACCGTTGGCGTTACCTTGGGCGACTCGCATGACAAATGGGCGCGTGCTCGCGGCAATCTTAAAGTGCGCACCTATAAAGGGTTGCCGGAAATGCTGGTCGACCTGGATGCCGGGCGTATCGATGCGGTAGTGATGGACAGCATTCCGGTCATGGTTGCGGTAAAGGAAACCGGTCAGAAAGTGCGCATCATCAACCTGCCCGACGAGCAGGGTGGCCGTGAAGGCCTCGGCATTGCCATCCGCAGGAACAACCCTGAACTCAAGGCCCAGTTGCAGAAGGCCCTGGACGAGATCCTGGCCGATGGCACTTATAAAGAAATCTCCATGAGATGGGTGGGTAGCGACATCCGCTGATGCACACCTGCAGTGGCCTGGCCGACAGGTTGGGCCAGGTTGGCTGAACTTTGTGAGTGGTTTTTATGGACCTGTCATTGATCCTCCGTACCTACCCGTTTTTCATGGAAGCCGCTTGGGTAACTGTGCAAATTTCATTACTTTCATTATTACTGGGTTTGGGCCTGGCAATCATTCTCGTGGCAGGCAGGTTATCGCCAGTCATTATCCTGCGATGGGCAGCCAAGATTTACGTCAGCGTATTTCGCGGTACGCCCTGCCTCGTGCAGTTGTTCATTATCTACTTTGGCGGGCCACAGATAGGCATAGAGCTGGAGCCATTCTCTGCTGCGGTGATCGGCTTAGGCATGAATATCGCTGCGTATATGTCCGAGTCCATCAGAGGTGCTATCGACAACGTCGACCCTGGCCAGGAGGAGGGCGCACGGTCAATTGGTTTCAGCCGCAGGCAGACGCTGTTGTTCATCATCATTCCACAAGCACTGAAACTCATGATCAGGCCGCTTGGCGTCAATGCCATTGGCCTGATAAAGGGCTCTGCCCTGGTGTCGGCCATTTCGGTTGTTGAACTGACATATACCGCGCAGCGCTTCATCAGCTCAACTTACAAACCGTTCGAGATATTCATGGTGTCGGCGTTGCTTTATATCGTCATGGTCTACTCGGTCAAGTACTTGGTGGAAGTACTGGACCGGCGATACGCGACCAAGTGAGGAGTACCCGTGGAAGGATTAAACCTGAGTGTCATCACGCCTTACTATGAAATGCTGGCGACCGGCCTGTGGTGGACGGTTGTCATGTTTCTCTGTTCCAGTGTCATCAGCGTGGTGGTGGGCGTGCTGTTTGCCCTGATCGACTTGTATGCGCCCAGGGCCATGGCATTGCCTGTGCGTTTCGTCACCTGGCTGTTGATGGGCACGCCCTTATTGCTGCAACTGTATTTGATCTACTACGGGTTGGTTCAGGTGGGAATCGATATTCCGGCGCTGGCTGCCGGAATCATCGGGCTGAGCCTGCACTTTGCGGTGTACAACGCTGATGTGATCAAGTCGGGGATCGAGGCAGTTGACCCTGGCCAGATAGAAGGCGCGCGCTCGATTGGCCTGAGCAAGGCAATGACCCAGCGCTACATCATCGTTCCGCAGGCGCTCAGAAAAACCATTGCGCCGCTTGGGAACAACCTCATTGTCTTGCTCAAAGACACGTCGCTGGTATCGATCATTGGTATCGCCGAACTGGTCTACAGCGCCCAACTGGCAGTCAGCGAAACGTACAGCCCCTTTGAGTTCTACATCGCCGTGGCGGTGATCTACTACGTGGCCAACCTGGTGCTCGAGGCTGGGTTGCATCTTATTGAAGCAAAGGTCGAGATGTCACGATGAACAACAACGTTATGGTGGAAGTGAAGGGCGCTCGTAAAGCCTACGGTGCACTTGAAGTGCTCAAGGGTATCGACCTGTCGGTGTCGCGTGGGCAGATTGTCGCCATCATTGGCCCCAGCGGCTCGGGTAAAAGTACCTTGCTGCGCTCGATCAATCATCTCGAAGTGCTTAATGGTGGTGAGGTCTGGCTTGACGGCGATCAGGTCAACCGGCCCTTGAAAGGCCGCGCCTTCGAACAGCATATCAACCAGGTGCGCCAACAGATGGGCATGGTGTTTCAGCACTTCAACCTGTTCCCGCACCTCACCGTCTGTGAAAACATCGCGATAGGGCCGGTGAAGTTAAAAGGCTATTCGAAAAGTGCGGCCAGGGCGTTGGCCCTGGAGTACTTGCAGAAGGTCGGGTTGGCTAACAAGATCGACGAGTACCCATCACGTTTGTCTGGTGGGCAAAAACAGCGTGTTGCCATCGCCCGTGCCCTGGCCATGGAACCCAAGGTGATGTTGTTCGATGAGGCGACGTCGGCACTAGACCCCGAGCTTGTCGAAGAAGTGAACCTGGTCATGAAGCAATTGGCGGCCGAACATATGACCATGCTCATCGTCACACACGAGATGCGTTTCGCCGGTGAGGTGGCCGATCAGATTGTGTTCATGGACGGCGGCGTGGTCGTGGAGCAGGGCGCACCGAGTGATATCCTCAGCAACCCAGTGCAGGACCGCACGCGGGCTTTTCTAAAAAAACACCTGCATGACCGCTAGCTACTGACCTTCAGTAAACGTTGGCTTTTGCAGCAGATTGAACAGCTCCTTGGCAATTTGCGCCTGTTCTTCTCTGGTACTGGCGGCAAGCACACGAATTCTGAAGGTTGACGGCAAAATCATGAGGCCTGAGCGTTCGCGAGCCAGGTCGATTAATTTATGCACGGGTGAGTACAGAAGATAGAGCAGGCCGGCCACCGAGAGCCCTGACATGAGAGTGGTAATCCAGGCTGTATTGGCTGCGGGAGACAGGAATGGGGCGACAGCGGACCCGATCACTAAAATGATCAACACGATGCCAACGATCAGAACCCAACGCCGTACCTGTTCTTCCTCGGTCCGTCTCGCAATCAGTATTTCGTTGATAGCCGCTTCGAATTTATCGATCGCCAGGGTGATCTCCTGACGCATTCGATTCAGCTCCTGGGCATCTGCCGTAGGTCCTTCCAGATTATCGGAGCTACGATTGAAGGCGGTGATCCGACTGGTCAGCCAGTCTGACACGAAAGGAGCTTTTGCATTGTGGCCCGCTAAATCCGAGACAGCTTGTGGGCTCAAGTAGGTAGTAAGGTCCTTCATCTTCGTTGTTCTCCTGCTGTATGCCGACGTGTCGACGCAACTGACCAAACTTAGACTGCCACTTACCTGTCGCCTTCTTGCGAAGGGATCTTAAACCAGTTCGAGCCGGGTTTTTACGTTGCCGAAGAGCGTGTATGCACTCCAGGTGGGGTCTGTATCGGGTGATCGGGTACTCAACCCGAAGGTGCTGACAAGCAGGAACGTCGTGATCAAGATGAAGACCCGGCGTAGGCGTTGCGTCTTCATATCCGTCCCCGGCTATCTTGCAGTCCATGCAGTGGAGGGGGCACTTGTTGCCTCCCCCAGCTGCGCTCGCCCTTATCGGTTTACTCGCCCGTCACAGGATGATGTCAGGGAGTTCTTCAATCGGTAAAACCAACGGCTCCCCCCTACCTACCGCCTCCTGCCCCAATGGATTCTTGGTGAGCGGGTCGGCACCTAGGTAATCGCTGAAGTCATAACCGGTGGCCTTGACCAAATCGGTAATCGCTACCTGGAATGTACGGTAGGCGCCGAGGACCATACCCTCCAACGCTTCTGGGCGTGATCGATCCTCCATCAGCTTGCGGATCAGCTGCCCTTGGCTCAATACGTAGGCGGTGGCGTGCAGCGCCTTGCTCTCGCTGTCCAGCGTGGCCACCAATTTCCAGAACTCGACCGGGACAGTTGCACCGTCGATTTCGATCTCTTCCTCTTCGCTGTCCGGGCCTCGCAGAATCGGGCCGGTGAAAACACAGGCCTTGAAACCGTGCGTACGTACACTGTCGAGGATGTAGTTTTCCAGACCTTGCCAAAGCGCCTTACCCTGATTCAAGCGCGAGTGCTGGGCGGCCGCGTTGACGTAATGGAAGGTGTCGTCGTTGGCCTTTTGTGCCTCTGCTGCATCACCCCAATTGGGGTCCTCGCGTCGCACCATGTGGCCACGATCGATCTCGGCATCCTTGAAGTTGCTTTCGCCTAACTGGATCGACCTGGGTATGCGCTCATCGACGAACCACTTTTCTACCCCTCGCTTGATTCTTACCGTCGCTCCACCATCGATGTTGACTGCAGTGATCAGCGGGAGCTTGAGTATTGCGGAGTATTTCACCCCAAAATGGGTGTAGCGCAGCTCGAAGGGCTCTGGAGGGTTGTCGCTTGGTTTGGCGAGGTCCTCCGAAAGTCGTTGGGGGAGGCGTGGCCAAGGTGTCGAAACCACTGCTGCCCCGACTTCGCCTTCCAGGAACTGGGTACTGAAGCCTTCTCTATTGTTGAAGTGTTCGGCCGGGTGGCTGCCATCCTTGGCCTCTTCGCGGGCAGCCTGCATCAAAACCGAAATTGGGCGTTCGCCATTGAGCAGAGCCGCGATGGTCTTGGCACTGACGGCGGTGTTTGCCTTGCCATAGATACCGGAGAAATGCAGGCCGACAACTTTGCCGTCTTCGAGCCGGATCAGCGGCGAGCCGGAGTTGCCACCCAGGCTCGTACAGTCGTAGGTCAGGATGCCGTTTTCAGGGGGCAGCAGGATTTTGCCCGGCGCAAAGCGCTTGACCTCGTACAAGTCACGGAAATAGCGCGCTTGCGCGTCGGCATCATTGCGCGAGTCGTAGGCGGGGTAACCGATTAGAGCGACCAGGTCATCTTTGGCCAGTCTGTCGTTGTCATTGATCAGCTCCAGAGGGGTAGGGAGGGTAAAGTCCGCCGTCTCTATCCTAAGCAGGGCTATGTCCGCCGACGTATCGTCGGCCAGGTATTCGATATGGACCAGCTCGGCTGTGCGACTGTTGTCGCCGCTTTGGCTGCTAGCTTCCTCGCCAAAGTCGATCGCGGCGCCATAGCGAGCTCCGGCAAGGGAACGCATGAAAACGGCAGAGCCGTCTTGCTTACGTTTGGCCACCAGCTTGGCCACATGCCGGTTGGTAACCACCACGGTACCGTTGCCCTGGTGCGCGACCACCCAGCCAGTGCCTCCCCATGGCATGTCGTAATTGCGAAACTCGAGGCGTCCAACGGACGGAACCCACTTCTGCACACCCTGAATAAGCGACCCAGTCTCCTCGGGAAAGTCTGGCAGCGGTTCAAGTACCACCATGTCGTTGCGGATCAGTAACGGCGGGCGCCCCACCAGCATCACGATCGCCTCCAGGCTGGAGAGGACTGTCGAATACTTTCTTGCTACGGCTTCCAGGGGTTGTCCCGCCGCCATTGAGTCAAGGCTGGGGCCGGACAGCGTGCTCATGATCGAGTGCGGCAACCGGCCCGAATCCATCGCAGCTCGCACTGCCGCTTCCATCTTGGGGGTAAGCCTTTTCTTCAGGCTGTCGAGCCTCTCTTCATTCGTCATGTCGCTCTCCTTCAGAATGCGCCGCGCAAGATGAGAACCGTCAGCGCCGGTGCGAAGGCCGCCGGCGTACCGCGCGCCAGCAGCCGTTGTGTGATGCGTTCAGGCGTGGACGTGCTGCGTGCCTGCTCGGTCTCGGCTAACGCACCGTCCAGCCGGCGGCGCAGAAGCGGCAGAAGTGCGTCAGTCCCAAGGGCCTTTGCCCACATGGCGAGCTCTTCATGCGCCTGGTCCGTGGGCGTAGGGCCTCCAAGGAGCACCTCCAGGCGCTTGCGCAGGGTTTCGTCAATCGGCGGGTGATTGCGCCAGCCACCTCGACGTTGGCCAATCGACCAGTTTCCCGCTATTGTCCGGCGCCACCGCTCGGCGGCCCGGCTAATGAGCTTCAAATCGGCATCGCGGTGGATGAAAGCGCGTGCTTCAGCCCACTCGGCAAACAAACCGAAATGGGTCAGCCAGACAACCGGATCGCCCGTCACGGGTTTTACGGGTTCGATTTGCGATTCGCTAATCAGCCCACCGCCCAGCGAAATTGCCGACGTAGCCAATGTTGCCGCCTCTCGCAGGTCGGCATGCTCTGCCAGGACGGACAAGTTACTGACGAACACGGCGTATGGCGTGAGTGTCGCCAGAAGCCTGCCGGGGAGGAGCGGTTCGGTACTGTAATTGGGCGGGAGCACGCGCCCCATCCGTTCGCGGCCAAGCGTTTCAGCGCGCCTGGATTCGTTGCCTAGGCCGCCATTCCAGCGCTCGTTGGCGGCTGCGGCAACATCGCAATCTCGTGAATCAGTTGAGGAGAAATGAAACGGGTCGGGAAGATTAGCCAGCAACAAGCTGAGTGCGCCGCGCCGCGCCGCGTTGTCGACGGCCACGACGGAGGCGCGTTCGAGTGATGGCAGTATCGGCCTCCACATCTGCCAATGGCGACGCAAACCCTCGGGGTTGAACGCTGCCCGCATTTCCAGCCGTGCCAGTGCAAGCGGCTCGGGTAAGTTGGAAAGGTCCCCATCCGAATCGTCGAAACGGTCACGCTCGGTCAGCCAGTGGCGCGCCTTCGCCCATTGGCCTGATCGCCAGTAGAACATGCGGATCGCGTCTGCCATCTGTGAACGCATGTCCAGACCTTGCGCGTCCATGACACTGCGCACGATGCTCACGCCTTCGGTCCAGTCCTGACGCTGAACCACCGCCAGAAGCTCACGCACGACACCTGTGTCGTCAGCCCAGCCACTGACCACCGCCTGCGAGGGCCGGAACTGGCTACTGCGCCCGCCGCGGCTGACCCGCACCAGATCGGCCGCGGCAAGCGGCAATTCCTCGAGTGTGTCGTCGTCGAATTGGGCGGCAATGTTGGCCGGTACGCTTGGCGTGGCGGGGTTGACGCGGGTCAACTGCAGTTGGTGATACACCGATTCGACCTGCGCCCAATTCGAAGGCTGCGCGGCAAACCAATGGATGGCTGCTGCATCGATTCGCGCGGATTGCCTGGGCGCGGATCGGTACAGCAGCGGCAGCAGCACTTTACGCATGTGGCTGAGGTGCTTGAGGAACCCCGGCGCCCCCGGGTCATTTTCAACCAGCCAATGATGGGTCGCCAACTGCGTCAGCAAGTCATTTGCCCGCTGCTCGGTGATCGCCCCCAGCCCGAGCGCTGGGGCAAGCACCTTGCGGATCAGCTCCGCATTGATCCGCCGCACTACCAGCCCGGGGTGGGCCAGCCGCTTCAGGTCAGGGTCTGTGATGCGCGAAAGCAGCAAGCGATAGAGGAAGGCGGCGCTGACCTCCGCGCCGCGTTTGTGCTTGGGCAGGCTCTCGATGCCCGAACGCTTGGCGACTTCGGCGGCAAGCCGCAGCTTCAGCGGATTACCTTGCGCCAGTTCGAGCAACTCGTGCCGCAGATGCTCCGGTACCTCCAGCCTGGCTAGCAGGGCCAGGGCCGCGTCGTCCTCCAGGCCGGGCAGTTCCAGGCGGATCACGCGCCCCGGTGGTTGGCCGTTGGGCGAGCCCGTAGCCCCTGCCAGATCGATCTCGGGCAAGCTGTCTAGCGCGTCGCCCCGGCCGGCCGCCAGCACGTGCATCGGCTTCACGCCTTTGGTAACCAGTGCGTCGAGCCATTTGAACAACTCTTCAGGATGGGTCTCGCCACGGCCACGCAGCACTTCGAGCGTATCCAGCACGACCAGTACCGGTCGGCCTGATGCCGCCACCGCCTTGCCGAGCTGGCTTGCTAGCGACTCGGGCAGTTGTTGGCGAATACTCAACTGCGCCTTGGTGTCTCTCACCGTAACCAGGCCGGCGTCAAGCCGAGCGTCCATCAGTTCGCTGCAAGAAGCACCCAGTTGCTCTGCCAACTGACGGGTCGCCTCCATGGTCAGCCCGATCCTGTCCAGCACGTCCAGCCCCGCTCGGTCGAAGTCCAAACGCAGGAGCAGTGGTTGATGGTGCTCATAGTGGCGACGTACGGACTCAGCGAGCAATGTCGATTTGCCAATGCCAGCCCCGCCAGTCAGGAACAGGCAGGTGACGGGCGCCGCCATGATGGGATGTGAAAGCCACTGCTTGATCAGGTTGGACTCAGCCTCGCGCCCGAAGAAACCACGTTCCGCGACCCGACGCCGATTTTGCGCTCGGCTCAGTTCGGCCAGCGCTGACCGTGCGGGTTGCAGCAAATCGTTGGCCGGTGCGACTTCGCCCGCTCGGTCGAGTGCAACGATGACCCGCTCCAACTGCGACTGATCGCTGCGGCTTTCAATGACCCACTCGATATCCTTGCGCTGCAATGGTGGTTCGTTGAGCAGGACATTCAGCAAGTCCACCGTTTCCGGGTCTTGGGCGCTCTTGCGCCGTTCAGCGACTGCGGTGAGCAGTTGAGAAGGGGCGAGGGACTTGAGCAGGTCATGCCGCGATGACGTGCGCATCAGCCAGCGGTCGCGCGCACCGGCAGGGTTGGTATCGCAGACTTGCGCGAGACGGGTCGCCACCATGACAAGGCTGTCGGCTTCGACAGTGGATGCACACAGCTGTAATGCCTGCTTCGGCTCGAAAGGCCCCGACAGGGCTGCAAATAGCCATGCGGGATTCGCTGTATCGTCGCTTGCGCTCATATCTGGCCTCATTTCTCAAAGAGCTGTTTAAGCCGCGGCTGCAGCCGAGAGGCGATTTCGGTCCGAAGTACGCTGTCATAGCGATTATTGACGAGGTGCAGGCCCTCCAACGCCTCCTCGGTCCACTCTTCTACACGTTCAGGGCTGATGGAGCGCTGCATGGCATCACAGGCATATCGAATGAGGTTTTGCACATCCTCCTTCCTCACATCCGCGATGTATTCAATCATCAGGCCTGGCGCGCCTTCACCTTCGGCATCCATCTGAAACTGGAACTGGGCCCCCGGCATCTGGATGGCCTCGTAGCCCGCAAGGGCAACGCGCAGGTGCTTCAGTCGCAGGGCCTGGTCCACAAAGGCGGTCAGCGCCCAGCGGGATTCGTCGCCGAACATGACTGATGGGTGATCGAAGAACACCCAGAGTGTGATGCCCAAGGCCAATGCCTTGTCTTCGAGCGCTTGCGCCAGGTTGCGGCTGCGATCGGCGATCATGGCTTCAGGCTCCGTCTGGTCCACCCCGACGCCGCTCCGGGCCTGTGGCGGTGCGACCTGCAGACTGGCGTCCGCGGCACGACGGGCGATTTCGGCAGGCAGATCCTGGACCAAGGTGTCGAAGCTGACACGAATCACCCGGGCGTTGGGACTACGCGCCACCAACTTGTCGAGTAGCTCGTATGAGAAGGGCAAGCCCGATACGTCATGCTTGAGGTTGACGCGTCGAATCCACAAACCCCTGACGCGCGCCGCCCCGCGCATGGCCGCGTGGTAACCGACGAAGAATCCGTCGCGGCCGACGACCAGCCCGCTGTAGGGGGTGCCGTCGAGAGACCAGAGCTTTTCGGGCGTCTCGTCATTGGCGATGGCTTGATGCACGAGGCTGTGGAAACGTACCAACGGCACCAGGCGGCCACCGCCTGGCGCCCGGCCCTGATGAATGCCGACCAAGGAAAAACTGCTGTCGAAGCAGCCACCACCCGAGGATCCCCCCTTGTTACCGTGAACACGATAGCCCCACCGTGCTGTCAGGTTGCGCAGTCTCTTCAGACTGGTGAATTCCAGACCCTGCCATTGGCCATTAGGGTGGGAGATCAGAATGATAGCTGCCGGGCCGATGTATTCGTAGGGAGGCGATGCCAGGGTGGCAAAGGACAGGTGAATGCCTGCGGGTTGCCTCAGTCGCAACAGTGCTACATCGTGGCGGTCGATGACCTCAGCGTCGGACTTGGGGGCGCGGCCTTCATACCACTCGACATCACCACAAGGGGAGGAGGCTGGCGCCAGCATGACCGCACCGATGGTGCGCCCGTCAGAAAGCACCACTTCGATAGTCGGCTGTGTTTCTGACGGTGTGCGAGGCCCGTCCACGGCAACTACATGCCATGCTGTCAGCGCCGAGCTAGGCCCGACAAGCACGCCACTGCCTTTGATAACGCCATCGACTCGGACCTTGCAGCGAAAGGCCCTGGCACGATCAAGGAAACCAGGCAGATTGATGTCGTCGATGTGCACCCACCTGGGGTCTATCTGATCGCTCGGCTCACCAAGCAGCGGGTTTGTGCTTGACGCCACCTTCAACAGCCCCCGTGCACGCAGCGCCTCTACAAAGGTGGCCAGGCAGCCAATGCATTCGAGCATGTTTACCCAAAACCGCGCCCGCTCTTGATTCTTCGATTCTGCGCCGGCGTCCAGGCCCTCTGCGCTCGGAATAGTCGCTTCGCGTCCCACCCGTATTTGCGCCAGAGCCTCAATGACCAGGGCGCGTGAATCGGGATCACGAATAATGGATGCGATGACCTTCTTGTCGAAGGTCTGCCGGGGGCTGCGTTGACGATTCGGCATCAGGTAGACCTCGCACCATCCGCCGTGTTGATCACGGCCGGGGGAAACGCTGTACTGTCCGATACCGCAATAAACCGGACCCCTAGTATGAGGCGATTGCTCTTACGTCGAAATTCCGATTGCGTTGCACGCGGGCCTGGAACCCACTTTCAATATAGTAGAAGTTCGTGGGTCTATATGGCCTGGCCGCATGTTTTGGGCGAGGAGGCGCCCCTATCCATCCTTGGTTCGAAAAGTGGACCACGTTATAGCGAAGTACTTGATGGCAAAGCGGCGTTAACTTTGCTATGCCTTGAATTGGCTTCCCACGATTTGCCCAACAGTTGTCACGTCCCGGATGTGGGGTCACCGTAGTCCTGACTGGTCGAATGGCAGCGAGGGCGCTCGCTTGACTGATTCGGACAGCACAACCGCGAGGCTACCCGATCATGGCGCGCCAGCTTGTTCTCTGCATTGATGGAACAAATAACCGCTTCTCTGATGAACCCACTAATGTCCTGCGCATTTTTCGAACACTGCCCAAGAACAGTGAGACGGTGCTGACCTACTACGATCAGGGTGTCGGCACCTTTGGGCTAAGTGAAACCCTGTTCGAATGGCAAAAGCTGCCTTCACGTATTGCCGGGCTGGCGTTTGGCTGGGGGATCAAGCGCAATGTGCTCAATGCTTACCGGTTTTTGATGGAACACTATAAGCCCAACGATCAAATTTTCATCTACGGTTTTTCTCGGGGTGCCTATGCGGCTCGAATCCTGGCCGCCATGGTCCACACCCTTGGGCTACTTCCCGCCCATCAGGCGCAACAACTGGATTTCGCCTGGTCATTGCTGACTACCCAACCGCGCGCAAAGAATGGAAGTGTCGAGCCGTCGCTCGATCAGGTGTTCCGCTACATCGGCTGGTGGCTGACCGCGCATAAGCAGCCGGACTTTGAATTGATGAAGCAGTTCAAGGCAACTTTTTCCCAAACGGTAGCGATTCGCTTTCTAGGGTTGTTCGACACCGTCAGTTCCGTGGGTTGGGTTTACGACCCGTTGTCCGTGCCCTATACCGCACGAAATCCCGGCGTCGACATCGTCCGCCATGCGGTATCGATTGACGAGCGGCGCTGCTTTTTTCGCCAGAACCTGTGGAGGCCCAAGGCGACTGATCCGAAACCTGTGGATCTGAAACAGGTGTGGTTCGCTGGCGTGCATTGCGACGTTGGCGGCGGCTACCCGCCAGAAGAAGCGCAGTTGGCCCTGATTGCCTTGCGCTGGATGATCGGGGAGAGCCTGGAAGCCCAGTTGGATATCGACGTTCCCTCCTGTCGAAACGAGCTGTACCCAAGCGCCTGTCCTGTACCAGACCCGCTTGCCCAAGCCCACCAGTCGCTATCCGGCCCCTGGATGATTGCAGAATGGGTACCGCGGTTGGTCTGGGATCTCCATACCCATACGCGAACCCTCTTGAACGGGTCGATGCCACCGTTTGGAAAGCCCAGAGGGAGGGTCATTCACGAAGCGCAGGGGCAGCGCGTGTTCGTGCATGAATCCGTGCTTGCCAGGTTGAATGGCGCATTGATCAAAGACCAGCCGTGGGGGGATGCGCCAAACTATCAACCCGAGAATGTTGACCGAACGCTGATCGATACGGTCTCCGACTCCCCCTTACTTTCTCGGCATGGTCTACAGCCAGTTTAAGCCCCCTGAGGGCTTGGCCGAGAACGTGATGATAAAGAAGAGGCGCACTATACGTAATGCTGAAAAATTATAATGCGTTACCTTCGATCAAGCGGCGTTGAGCTAGCCTGAACGTGCTTGTCGACTAAGTTGATGAACAACACAAGCAGGAGGTTGTCATGCCCGTAGTGTCTTTCGAAAATGGCGAGTACGAGTGGGTTGCAGTTTCTCTGCGCTGGGGAATGACCAAGAAAAATTTTACGCTGGCAGTGGGTTCAAATCCAGAAGTTGTTGACACGCACGGCGCGCCGGTGCGCTATGCGTGGAAACCAGACAACGAAGTGATAGACGAAACGGAGTTTAATAAATACGCGGTTGAGCTTGATAGCGATGCTGTCATCTATTACGGGAACCCGCTGGCAGGACGCGTTCCAGTCACACATTAAGTGCTCTGGCACTAAGTTGCTAAGCGCGGTGCGCGTTACGTCGCAACCGCTAACGCCTATGCCGTGTTACTGCCCGTGTTAAAAAGTGGGCTGAAACACGTTGCTTGACCCTGCCTAAGTATCAACTTTCTTCGCGTGTTTGCTCACGGCTTTGGCCTTGGCTACCTGCCGTTGCAACGCTGCTACACTCACGCCTGTCCGCGGGTTCAATGCTGTGCTGCGATGCCACGTTTTTTGCTCAGAAGTTCGATAAACACTAAGGGCACTCTTATGGATATCAGGCTTTTTTTGCGAACGGCAGCACAGGGTGGCAATTCGGTTGAGCTGAAACTGGCTCTCGAAGTCTCCGCTAAAGCAGTGCAAGGTGATCTGCAACGTCTTGCGCAGGCTTTGGACGAGGCGAAGGTGGGCAGGCCTGCGTTGAGGCACAAAGTCTTCGAAGTGGCGCAGTTGAACATCACCTGCGAAGGCACCTTGCATGGCTCAGCGCTCTCGGGTGCACAGCACTTCCCCATCAAGCTGGATGTACCGGGCGTGCTGCTCGACGAAGACCCTTCAGGCGCACTCGTGCTGCGCAAGCCCGATGACCTGGCTGGCGACCTCAAGGCCCTTGACACGTTGGCCCAGGCAAAGACTACGGCAGCGGCCAAAGATCAAGTCGCGCAGATGTCGGTGATCTTGGCCAGTGCGCGCACGGCGCTTGCCAGCACATTGGCACGACTTGAGATAACCCTCGGTGCTGGCGCGCAGCAATGCGCGTTCTTCGGCTGCACCCAAATCTTCGGTTCGGCCTCGGTCAATGCAGGGCTGTCCATCGATCTTGAAGCACTTTTGCGCGCTGCTCAGGGAGAGCCGCCTTCCGGGCAGCCAGTCTTGCGAGCGCAGCTGACCGCGCGTATCGGCTTTGAATTCAACGCGACCGAGCACCGTGCCGGGCAAGTCGAGCTAACTTGCCAGGTTAATGACGTGCCCACTGACGCGTTATCTCGTTTGGTCGAGTTGATCACGCAAGTGGACCTGCCAACGTTCGAACAGATGCCGTGGCTGGGCTTCGACTTGCCGGCCATGCCGTTTCCTGACTTATCGCTCGACGGACTGAGTCTCGGTGACCCGGTGCGGTTGTTCGATTTCGGTTTGCCATTGCCGAACCTCCACCTACCGTCGCCACCGCTCAAAGTCACCTGGGCCACCAGCCCGGAGTTGAAATTCTCAGTGCTAGACGGCGAGTTGAGCATTGCCACCAGCA
>NZ_BCBQ01000073.1:0-33583 GCF_001320885.1 Pseudomonas sp. NBRC 111140 | reverse complement strand
CTGTTGGCTGCCGCAATAATAGGCACATTTTCCTCGCAAGCATTCTCCGGAACAGTAACCACTGACGGAGCTGACATCGTTCTGAAGACCAAGGGCGGTCTTGAAGTATCGACTTCTGACAAGGAATTCAGTTTCAAACTGGGCGGCCGAGTTCAGGCCGATTACGGCCGGTTCGATGGTGTCTTCACCAAGAATGGCGATACCGCTGACGCAGGGTACTTCCGTCGCGCCTACCTTGAGCTCGGCGGCGTGCTGTACCGCGATTGGAAGTATCAGCTCAACTACGACCTTTCCCGCAACACGGGCAACGACTCCGACGGCTACTTCGACGAAGCCAGCCTGACCTACACCGGCTTCAAGCCGGTCCAACTGCGGTTCGGCCGTTTCTATACCGACTTCGGTCTTGAGAAAGCCACAAGTTCGAAGTGGACCACCGCCATGGAGCGGAACCTCTCGTACGACCTGGCGGACTGGATCAACGACAACGCCGGCATGGGTGTACAAGCCACCAGCACCATCGCTGACATGGCTTATGTCTCCGGTAGCGTGTTCAGTGAAACCAACAACAACTCGGATGGCGACAGCACCAAGCGCTACAACGTACGTGGCGTGTTCGCACCACTGCACAGTGATGGCAACGTCCTGCACGTCGGTGCTCAGTACGCTTACCGCGACCTCAAAAACAGTGCGGTCGATACCCGGATTCGTTCGCGTCTGGGCGTTCGCGGTGTAGATACCAATGGCGGCGGCGATGCCGGCACCAACGGTAACCGCATGCTGTTTGGCGGTGCCGCCGCACAAGATGGCCTGTGGAAGGACGATTCGGTCTGGGGTCTCGAAGGTGCCTGGGCCACCGGCCCGTTCTCGGTGCAAGCGGAATACCTTCGCCGCAAGCTGAAAGCTGACCAGGCCAACAACGACATGAAGGCCTCCGGTTACTACGCCCAGATGGCTTACACCCTGACCGGCGAGCCGCGTATCTACAAGCTCGACGGTGCCAAGTTCGACACTATCAAACCAGAGAACAAGGAACTGGGGGCCTGGGAAGTCTTCTACCGCTTTGACGATATCAAGGTCGAAGACGGCAACCTGGTCACCGCAGCGGACCAATCAAACGAGCGCAAGGCCAAGAGCCACACTGTGGGTGTGAACTGGTACGTCAACGAGGCGGTGAAAGTCAGTGCCAACTACATCAACGTGCGTACCGACAATAACGAGAACACCGTGGGCGACGACAGCGGCAATGCCATCGTGACCCGTCTGCAATACGTCTTCTAATCCCTCTCATCAGTCTGACGTGAGAAAGCCGGAAGCGCTGTATGTGCTTCCGGCTTTCCTGTTTCTGACGTGATCAAGCATGGAGCGCCCTCCTCCTACCTGCTTTTGCTTACCGATGACCTCTCTTGCCAACGCTCGGCGAATCTGGTGTGATTGCCGCGTCGGGCTTTGCATGGTGGCCGTGCAAGCAAATCAAACCTGACTCCTACTCATGATTGAACCTGATTCGACGTCCAGCTTCGCGTCTAACGGCCCTACAAGCGCAGCTACCCCAACGTCGCTCTTTAGGGGATAGTCATGTCTGCCAAAAAGCTGCTTCAACCTCTCGCTGCTCAGCTGCACGCCTCGTTTTCGGCTTCTGGCCGCCTGTATTCTCACCAGGACATCCACCAGCTGTTCCACGCGGCCATCGGCTCCGTTGCACCGCAAGTAGCCTCCCAAGACAAGCTCCCAATCCAGGTCAGTCGTGACAACGACACACGGCAGTACAACCTCTACGCGGCGGTCGAGCGTGCGAAAAAGTGCTTGGGATTGACCGATCTTCAAGCAGTCGGTGTGGCAGAAGAGGTCATCGAGGTGCTACGAACCGCGGGAATCGGCGTGAACCAGGTTCGCCTGCTTCTTGACCCCACCTTCACCTCGAAGACTCGCAAAAAGGCCTTCAAAGCCCTCTGCAAGAATCTGGATCTGAACGAGCTCGGCGATCGGTTCGTCCCCAAGACGGCCACGTTGGCCATCGCTGCTGGTATTGCGCCGCCTCCCAACATGTCGTGGAAGGATCGCTTCGCCTTGGCTGCAAATTCCCCTATGCGCGGGCCAAGCGAGCTCATCAGCATGGTGAACCGAGATGAGTGTTATTTGTGGGTATTCCCACCGACTGACCATCATGCGACGGCTCCAGCGACGCATGACCGTTTCTTTGGTGAAAAGACCCATCCGAGCGCAGAAATGGGCATGGGTTTCAGCATCATCGATTCCGGCTGGACCCGCCCCAAGTACCCGCTCGCCAGGCAGTCACAAGAGACCTTCATCCAGTATTCGCTTTCTGCGCCGATGTGGTCCTGGCGCGCACAAAGTGACACCTGGCGCCTGGGAAACATCCTGCGCTCCAGGATCCTTGACGGAGCTCCTTGGCATAACGAGCCTCTGAGCGATGTGTTGCCAGAGGGTTTGAAGTCTCTGCCGCGGATCTATGGGTGCGAAACCTGCCGAACGCTGTTCATCGAGAAACACAGCGGCTATCCGGATGTACCCACTCAGTGCCAGTGCGGGGATGCGAGCAGCACCGATGACCAAAACGAGCCACCTGCTCTCAATAGCTGATTTTCTTTCGGTGGCGGGGCTTTGCCCTCCCCTGAAGGGATTGGCTATGGGAGCGGGATTCGCTCAGCCCAAACCTGAAGGTGCCGCCACCTAACCGAGCGATATGAGCTGAATGCTCGCGGAGTAGATATGCAGAACAGTAAAAACAAACAAGACACCCTGGCGGCGATCAATGCGCTTGTCGAGATTGCGTATGATCAGGGATTTTCGGACGGACACGGAGTCGGCAATCAAGTCGGTTTTGTAGGCGGTGTGATGAGCCTCAAAGCTGCCTTGGCCTGCGGTTTACGGCATGGCTCACCTGAGTGTGGTAAGGCCCTTGAAAGCCTCAAGCGTATCGGTATCGACGAGTGAGTGAATAGCACCGGTCGTGCGCTATCTGCGCCCGCCCGGTGCTTCTACTCCAGGATCAGCTGGCCCACTAATCAAGGCAGCCTTTCTCGCTATTGCAGAGCCTTCATTCAGAATTTCATTTTGAATCCTGATATGGCTGGGCACAAAGCCCAATGACTCAGAGAAGCGATGCGCGTCAGGGCGAGCGCGGTCGCAGGTGAGCTTTACTATGACGCAGCCAAGTTCGCGAGCTTGTTCAAATGCCCACGAATAGGTTACGACCCAAACCACTTCACGCATATCTTCATGCACCCTCGCCGCTTTAATTTGGGCACGTCACGAGCCTAGGTAGAAAATGTTAGGCGTGTAGGGCAATTGCAGGGTAACCGCTCATCATTTTTGCTATACCACTCCCTTGCGATTGAATTGCGCTCTAAGATCTCAGGCCGTTCAGCAATGGGCCATTCACTTTTTCAAGAGCCGCAGACCATTTAGTACCACCAGCAAACTGACCCCCACGTCCGCAAAAACTGCCATCCACATCGTGGCGAGCCCCATCAGGGTGAAGGTCAAAAACAGTGCTTTGATCCCTAGCGCGAAGTAGATGTTTTGCTTGAGGATGCTGACAGTATCCCGCGACAGTTGCACGAATGCAGGGACCTTGCGCAGGTCGTCATCCATCAGCGCGACATCTGCCGTCTCAATCGCGGTACCGGTACCTGCTGCGCCCATGGCGAAGCCGATCTGGGATTTAGCCAACGCCGGCGAGTCGTTAATACCGTCACCTACCATGCCCACTATATGATTGGCCTTCTGGAGCTTGCCAATCACATCGAGCTTATCTGCTGGAAGCAAGTTTCCGCGCGCCTGGTCGATGCCTAGGCTCCTACCAATGGCCTCAGCGGTATGCTCGTTGTCGCCAGACAGCATCGCAGTCTTGATGCCGAGTTGGTGGAGAGCCTCGATGGCCTTTTGGCTCGAAGGTTTGATAGTGTCGGCCACTCCGAAAATGGCAAGCACACGTTGTGTGTCGAGCAGCGCAACTACCGTTTTACCCTCACGCTCCAGCGCATCCATGGCGCCGGTAAGGATGGGTGTGGTCAAGCTCAGCTCACTGACAAGGCGGTAATTGCCCAGGTAGTAGAGGTGACCGCCAATGACACCCTGGATGCCTCGCCCTGGCAGCGCCTCGAACTGCTCGACATCGGCCAACTGGTCCAGCGAATCCGACGCTGCTTTGGCGATTGCCTGGGAAACCGGGTGGTCGGAGCGGACCGCCAGGCTGGCCGCGATCAGTTCAGGGGAAACGTCAGCGACTTCACCCCACAGACGGTAATCTGTTTGTACGGGTTTGCCATGTGTCAGTGTCCCGGTCTTATCGAAGGCAATGAAACTGAGCTTGGCGCCAAGCTCTAGGTAGATACCGCCTTTGACGAGAATCCCCTTCCGCGTCGCGGCAGTCAGCCCGCTGACGATGGTTACCGGCGTTGAAATGACCAACGCGCAAGGACAAGCGACCACCAACAGAACGAGCGCACGGTAGATCCATTCGGTCCAGACGCCAGCCATGAACAGTGGTGGGACGACCGCAATGGCAACCGCGAAAAAGAACACTGCCGGTGTATAGATTCGGGCAAAACGATCCACGAATCGCTGAGTCGGCGCCCGCGAGTTCTGTGCCTCCTCGACCGCGTGGATAATCCGCGCCAATGTCGTATCGCTGGCCTTGGCCGTCACGCGGTACTCGACCGAGCCAGACTCGTTGACCGTGCCCGCATACACGGGGTCACCCACAGTCTTGTCCACGGGCAAGCTCTCACCGGTGATCGGAGCCTGATTGACCGCCGAACTCCCCGAGATCACCTCACCATCCAGGCCTATGCGCTCGCCTGGGCGCACGCGCACAATAGCCCACAGCTCAACACCTTTGACCTCGACCTCCCGCCAACTGCCATCGTGCTGCTGCACTGTGGCGCGGTCAGGCGTCAGATCAATCAGGCCTTTGATTGCATTGCGTGCGCGATCCAGGGATCTCGCCTCAACCCGCTCGGCCAGCGTGAACAGCACCATGACCATCGCCGCTTCCGGCCATTGGCCAATGAGCGCCGCACCCGTGACAGCAATGCTCATCAGCGCATTGATGTTCAGGTTCAGGTTACGCAGCGAAATCCAACCCTTCTTGTAGGTGGACGGACCTCCCAACGCGATGGCCAACAAGGCCATAAGGGCCACCACCCACTCAGGTGCGGCGGCGGTGAAGTGCAGCACTTCCGAGAACACTGCGGCGATCCCGGCCAATCCAATGGTCCACCAGCGGCTTACGTGGGCATTGGGCGCTACAACCTTGGCTGCCGAGTCGCTGCCCTGCCCAGACGAAGCCGCCGGCACGGCTTGCATGCCCAGTGCATGAATGGCGGCCACGATCTGGCTACTGTCAGCCAGCTCGTGCCAGACACCCATCGTCCTGTTCATCATGTTGAATTCCAGGGCATGAATGCCGGTGACCTTCTTCAGTTTCGCTTCGATCATGGTCTGCTCGGTTGGGCAGCACATTTGGGCGATGCTGAATCTTTCGAACTGACCGCGCCGCTCTCCCGTGGGCGCACGCGATTCATCAACCTTCACATTAGCGCTGGCATGGACGAACAGCGGAGTAGAAGCGTTCGCGGCAGTTGCTGGCTCCGCCAGTGCATACAGCGTGGAGGACGATGCGGCTCGTGCAACCGGAGACGAAGCGCAACAGCCTGTCGCACAGCTCTCGACCGAGGACTGCTCAGTCTCAACCTTGCACGCCTCCCCTGAGGTGCAGCATGCATCAGCTTGTTCTTCCTGCTTGTCCGGTGCAGGGCTACCTACCGGCTCGGCTAACTTGTAAAGGCCAGACTCCTGGGCAGACAGCTTCGGCGAATTCCCCTGGCAGCAGGATGAGGATTGAGCATTCACATCAGCCGCTGCCGCTGGGTCGAACACTTCGACAGCGCCTTTGGTGTTGGAGGGTTTGTCACCGCAGCAGCTTTTCATAGGCAGTTCCTGAGCATCGATGGACATCAGTAAACACCCTATAGCGACTATAGGGACAAGGGGCATCGTTGACAGTTAGGTCACGCTCAGCGTGACTGGCTGATCTCGCTACGGATCAGGTCGTACAGCGGTTGCGCACCAAATGACAGCAGCGGCTTGCCATTCACGAAGAATGTCGGCGTGCCTTTGACCCCCAGTGTTTTGGCATCCTGAGTGTCTCGCTCGATGGCTGCGATGATGTCCGGCGACATCATGTGCGAGCGCGCTTTGTCGACGTCCAATCCGGCCAAGGCAGCGGCTTCCCACGCAGCCGCAGCCGTGGCGTCGTCATGCCATTGCGGCTGAGATTCCAGGACGGCTTCCAGCACAGGCGCAAATACACCCTGCTTGCGCGCAGCCTCCAGTAAGCGAATGGCCTCCTCAGAGCCAACGTGCAAGCGCACATAGCGCAGGACCAGCCTGACGTCCTCGGGGTGTTTGGCCATCATCTGTTTGACGATCGGATAGAACGCCCGGCAGCTTTCACATGATGGGTCGAAGAACTCCACAATGGTGACTGGAGCCTTGGCGGGCCCGAAACTGGGTGCATTGAAACGCAGCAGCGCGCTGGTGGATTGCACCGGCACGGCCACCTCCGGTGCGGGCTCTTTACCTTTGTAGATGAATGCAGCCGCCAGGAAACCCGCGATGGCAAGGAGGCTGATGATGATGACCGCAGTGCGTCTGCTCATGGTTTGGCGTTCCGACGAAGAAGCAAGAGAAGAATGATCAGGAGGGTGAATGCAGCCAGCGAGAGTGAGGGCAAGGGCAGTACGCCCATCATCGTCATGTCCACTCCTGAGCATGAAGGACCTGTGCCGCAGGGCTTGATGGCTTCCGGGATGACGGCGAAGTACAAAAGGTTGTGATACAGGGCTGCAAGCCAACCCGCGGCTGCGAGTGGTACGGCATAGCGCCAGATGTCCGAATCACACCGTACCGTCGCGACGGCAAGCATGATGGCCAGCGGGAACATGAACGCTCGTTGATACCAGCACAACACGCAGGGCTCCTGCCCCATAACTTCACCCACGAACAGCACTACCAGCGTCGAAACGAGTGCCAGCAACCAAGCCGTGAACAGCAGCCCGGCGTCGCTCGGTAACGTTTTTGATGTTGCATCCATAGAGAGAAGCCCGGTCGAGTTCTGAGGCGGAATCGACAATCAACACTGTCGAGGGTCTGAGTATAAGCATCAGGGTTCTAGCGGCTATAAGGTCAACCCTGGTGCTCTGTGCGTATCACTGACTTGCCCGGGCCTCCCAGTACGCCTGGAGTTGGCAGTTGAGTAAGCAGACTACGATCAGAACCGCGAGCAATGCCGAAGGCAGCGGCCCTATGGTTTCGCCGGCATGTCGAACCCAGCGGATGTTACCCTCTGCTGGGCCAATGTCCGGCTGCAAATACACCAGCAGATCGAAGAGGCCAGCGTGCCTGCTGCTGCCGCTGAGAGTAGCCCCCGATAAAGGGCGCTCTGGCCGTGGCGATACAGCGCTGTCGACGCCAGCCACAGGATTGGCACGAGCAGCATCAACTGAACAAGACAAATCACCCCAGGCGCTTGAGCCAACACCACTTCCTGCCCCCAGAGCATCACATTCAGCGCCAACGCGAGAAACCAAGCGGCCACAAGCAGCCCTCGCGGCAAACGTGTCGCCCCACTACTCACAAGGACATAGATCCGCGCCGTACTTCATGCAGTTCGCTCCCTCAAGTCGGTTCGCGTAGACTCAGGGTTATAGCAACTATAAGGTCAAGCTCCATGAGCGAAACAACGTTGAGCATCGGTGAACTGGCCAAGGCGACGCAGACGAAGGCCGTGACCATCCGTTACTACGAGCAGCTCGGGCTGCTGCCGCCAAGTGGCCGCACCGCCGCGGGCTACCGGATCTACGGGGAAGCTGAGCGTGACAGGCTGCTGTTTGTGCGCCGCAGCCGTGGCCTGGGTTTCACCCTCGATGATGTCCGTGAGCTTCTGGGGTTCGCTGACCACCGCGAAGCGTCCTGTGCGGCCGTGGACGCGAAGGTCGCCCAACAATTGAGTCAGGTGAAAAGCCGCATACGCGACCTGAAAGCCCTTGAGGCTGAATTGCAGCGGCTGCTGGGATGTTGCAAAGGCGGTGTGATCGAAGAGTGTCGCATCATCGAGTCGCTGACCCGGCACGACTGCTGACTCTTGTTCAGCAACGGAAGCGCAGGCTGGCTCGGGTGCCTTGCGGTTCGAGGTTGAGCAACGTCGCCTCGCCGCCAAAATGCTCCATCACCTGGCTGACCATGAACAGGCCGATGCCCAGGCCACCCTGCTTGGTGGTGTAGAACGATTTGAACGCGGATATCTCCTGCTGACGGGAAATCCCGGGGCCGGTGTCGTCAATCAACAGAAGTGCTTCGGCGGTGCCTGAGCGCTTTAGCGACAAGCGCAATTCTCCGCCCTCTGGCATCGCCTCGATCGCATTGGCCAGCACACTGTTGAGGACCTGTCCCAGCAACAAGGTGTGACTGATCACCTCGACCTTACCGCTGATCGCCAGCGTAGTGCGAATCCGCGATTGCTGAAGCTGTGCCTCGAAACTGCTCACCGCCTCACGGGTGATGGCCACCAGGTCCACGGATTCTGCCTCGCCGCGCAGCGACCGCAGGTATTGCAGCAGATCATTCACCCACCCCGACATCCGGTCGACCTGCGCAATGATATCCGCGATGTTTCCAACGGCTGGCTGACTTGGCATGACCTGTGCCAGTTCCGCACTGCTGCGGATGCTTGCCAATGGGTTGCGCAGACTGTGTGCGACTGCGGTGGACATCTCCACCAAGCCGGCATACGTCTTGTTTGCCACCAACTGGTCCTGCTGCTCGGTCAGCAGTCGCGCCGCTCGCCACACGATCCAGAACAGACCGAAGTAGATTGCCATCCCACCCAGTGCTGTTGCGGCCCAGATCAGCCTGCGACCGCGCTCCAACCGCTCGAAGAGATCGACTGGCTCCTTGTAGATCTCGACCATCGCCAAGACCTTGCCTTGATCATCCAGCAAGGGAATGTAGTTCTCGACGAAGAACATTTTCGGTGACCGAGTGAACTGTTGCTCTGGTTTGCCAGGCTCGACTTCGTCGTACCGGGCACTGACTCGCCCCCTGAGCGAAAAGCGCTATCCAGCACGCTATCGTGTTCAAGCTTGCGGCCCACCAATTGAGGGTTGGTGGACCAGATGACCTCTTTGTCCGGCGAGAAGATGGTGGCCAACAGAAGGTCTGGAAGGTTGGACAGGTGATCGAGAAACTCTAATCGCGCCCGCTGACGATTCTCTGCGGTGCCCCGCGTGAGCATGCCGTAACGCACAGCGGACAAGACGTCACCCATCTTCATCCCCGTCAGGTCATGGTGACGAATTTCACCAACGGCGATCGACTGGATGAATTGAGCCGAAAGCAACGCATCGCGTTCCAAGCTTTCATTGACCAGAAAGCGCGTTGAAAACCCGGCAAGGCCGAGAGCCACCGCGCCGATGATGATGAAACTGGTCAGCGAGAAACGCAGCATCAGGTTGAGCGGTTCAGAACGCTCAGGAGGCCTCGCCCGAAATTGCCAGGTGCGCATCCGTCCAGAAAACAATCCCATCACGCCTCCTGGTCCTCGGCAGGTCCTTAGCAGGTGCCGGCCGAGAAAGTTGCTAATTCACCTCCCCTATACATGGGGAAAAGAATGGGCTTACCCAGTATTGGGGGATATCTCCATCGCAGCATTACTGCAATCTTCACGTTCTGGCTAAGAAAGCTGTTCACCGGTCATAGAAACCTTCAATTTTCGCACTCTGCGAAGCAACGTAAAAGCAGGCGCACTGAGGATCAGCAAATCCGATGCCAGAAGAGGACTCGCCGGAATATGGAGAAGATTTAGCCAAGCCCCCGCTCCAAGTCTTCCGGTCTAAGTAAAATCAACTTGATCTCCGCAACGAGATGGCTGTTACGGCTTTGGAAGTGGTTGATCATCTTCCATCGGCAGCTGGTACCACTCTCGTCCATGCTGTCTGACCGCGATGGCAAGCTAGGCAACGTCATTTTCCTGAATCTCTGCGGCAAACATATCAGTGACAAGCGCCATCGTTCCGGGCCTACCCCCTTGGTTTTAACCAAGACCGCTGGTTTAGATACCCGGACGGATCGTAAAAATCAGCATGCCCGGATAGCCTGGCGGCGCGATGTCATCGGACAGGGATGCGCCAGCTCAGGGACTGTTCACCAAGCTGGGCACCAGCAGCGATAAAAAGCGCCGTTCTCTATGTCGACAGGGACATTTTTATAATGAAAATTAGGTGCCTTTAGGGTAGGCCAACAGACGTAAGGCGTTGAATACTACCAACAGTGTTGAGCCCTCATGGATCGCAACAGCAGCGCCAATGCTCAAACCCATGATGGTTGACGGAACGAGGATGGCCACAATCCCCAAGCTGACGAACAGGTTCTGGCGAATGATCGATCGCGTGTGACGGCTCAGCCCCACCGCAAAGGGGAGTTGCCTGATGTCGTCAGCCATAAGCGCGATATCAGCCGTTTCCAGAGCCACATCGGATCCCGCAGCTCCCATTGCGATGCCCACGCTTGAGTTGGCCATGGCAGGGGCATCATTCACGCCGTCACCCACCATAGCTACACTGGAGCTAAGGCGGAGATTCTTGATGGCTTTGACCTTGTCCTCCGGCATCAGGTCTCCCCAAGCCTCATCCAAGCCAACTTGTCTGGCTACAGCTTCCGCAACGCGGTTGTGGTCACCAGAAATCATGACCATACGGCCGATGCCCATCTCTCTGAGTTTTTGGAGTGCCTCTTTGGCTCCCTCTCGGGGGGTATCCAGTAACCCGATAGCGCCCAGATCCTTGTCGGCGCGACGTACCACCATGGTAGTGCGGCCCGACTGACGCAGACGCTCTGCAGCCTCCAAGGCTGCTTTGCTCAGTGCGGGAACACCATCAGTACCGAACATCTCGACCTTGCCAATCCAGACGAACTGCCCATCAAGCTCAGCACGCACGCCGCGACCAATCATGTTGGTCATGTTCTTGGCTTGGAATCGGCGCCATGTGCCAATCATCTCTTCACCGTCACGCACAATTGCCGCAGCCAGCGGGTGGTCGCTCATCGACTCCACTGCGATGGCGACGTTTAGTAAATCCTCAATCTGCGTACCGCCTACGGGTATTACATCGGTGATACGTGGGCGCCCTTCGGTCAGGGTACCGGTCTTGTCGAATGCCATGGCATTCAAGGAGCCAAGCTCTTCAAGCGGCGCACCGCCCTTGATCAGTACCCCACCACGAGCTGCCCTGGCGATGCCCGATAGAATGGCGCTTGGTGTTGCGATCGCAAGCGCGCAGGGGCTGGCTGCAACCAGTACGGCCATCGCCCGGTAGAACGAGTCACGGAACGGCTCGTCAAGGAAAATGCCGGCAAAGATCAACCCTACCACTAGCAGCAAAACTAACGGGACGAATACGCGTTGAAAGCGGTCCGTGAATCGCTGGGTCGGTGACTTCCTGACCTCCGCTTCACTGACCATCTTGATGACCCGCGCCAGAGTACTTTCAGTGGAGCGCCGTGTTACCTCAACTTCGATGAGCGTTTCGCCATTGATGGTACCGGCGAAGACTTTGGAGGCTGCGTCCACTGCATCTGGCTTGCTCCGTGCGAGTTCAGCATCAACTACAGGCTGCTTGTCAACGGGGACGCTCTCACCGGTCACCGGCGCCTGGTTAATGCTTGAGGAGCCTACAACCACAAAGCCATCGGCAGGCAGGCGGTCATTGGGACGCACGATGACAACGTCACCGGGAACGAGAAGCTCCACCGGCATTTCCTGCGTTCCGTTTGTTCTGCGTACGATAGCGGTGGCCGGTGCGAGCTTGGACAGAGCCTCAATCGCTTTCTTCGCCCGCCCCATCGCGTAGCTTTCAAGGGAATGCCCCAAACTGAACAGGAACAGCAGCAGAGCCCCCTCCGCCCAGGCGCCAATGCTCGCGGCACCGGCTGCGGCGAGAAGCATTAGCGAATCGATGTCAAAGCGTTTCTGGCGGATATTGCTGATCGCTTCCTTGGTGGTGAACCATCCACCGAAAACGTAGGCCGACACGTACAAAACCAGCTGTAGTCGATCAATTAGGTCGAGTTTTCCTGCGAGGGCTCCGGCCCCCAGGAGAGCACCACAGATCAGCGCGAAAATCAGCTCGGTGTTCATGCCAAAAATGCCGCCATGCTCATGGCTATGACCTTCATGCCCGGCTTGATCATCAGGGCGTTCAATCAAACTCTTCATAACTCGTCCCTTCTGGGGTCAAGGCTTCCAATTGCCCTCTGCAGTTGGGAGCCGTCGCTATTAATTAGCTAACATCTAATGCACGGTTTGCCCGGGCCCAGGCGTTAACATTCCGAACCTATGGTGGTATCGGGCGTAATAAAAAATGCCAGGCGCTGCCTGGCATTTATGAATGCTCTAGTTGTTCTGTTCAACTTGCTTACTACTTGTTGTTGATACATTGCGAATACATCGAGTAACGAACGGTCTTGAGCGTGCCCTGGGAGTCCTCGAAGGTCATCAACCGTGGGTAGACTTGGCAAGTACGGGGGTCCTGCGACTGACGCACGAACTTAGCAACGTCTATCTTCATACCATATTTGTAATCCTGAATCTCTGGCATTGGCTTGCCATTCTTCTCTGCGTACGTAGCCACTGCGGTCTGGTGTTCCTTGGTGTATTGCAGCTGCTTGCTCTCGGAGAAAGTGTTGGCCTGCGAAGCCATCGAGAAAACAACAAGTGCAGCAGCGATAATTATCTTTTTCATAAAACCCTCTCAATTTCAAATCTTCTCGGGCATAACCTTAGCAATGCATAGGCATCACCGGCATGACGAGAAACTTACAATTTTGAAAGGTAAGTGCATCTACTTCACTTTAAACAAAAAAGCCCACAACACGTGTTGTGGGCTTCTCTCTAGCGGAGGCTGTTAGCTAACCACTTCGGCCTCCTCGCCGTCTTCATCCTTACGGTGTGCCCAGTGATACAGGGCAGGCAGTACGAGCAAGGTCAGTGCGGTGGAGGACAGGATCCCACCAATCACCACTGTCGCCAATGGCCGCTGAACTTCTGCACCGGTACCGGTGGCCAAAGCCATCGGGATGAAGCCCAGGGACGCTACCAAAGCTGTCATCAGAACAGGTCGCAAACGGGTCAATGCGCCTTCATCGACTGCCTGCCTGAGCGTCCGCCCCTCCTCTCTTAGCCCGCGGATGAAGGCAATCATCACCAGGCCGTTCAGTACTGCAACGCCGGACAGTGCGATGAAGCCGACACCTGCCGAGATCGACAGAGGGATGTCCCGCAGCCACAGCGCCACAACACCACCAGTGAGTGCGAATGGAATACCAGTGAAGACCAGCATGCCGTCCTTCAGGTTGTTGAACATCAGGAACAACAAGGTCATGACCAACAGCAAGGCGACTGGAACAACGATCTGCAGACGCTTGGCTGCCGACTGCAGCTGCTCGAACTGGCCACCCCAAGTGGTCCAGTAGCCGGCGGGAATTTGCACCTTAGTATCCAGCGAGGCTGCTGCTTCCTCAACGAAGGATCCCAGGTCGCGGCCTCGAACGTTTGCACTAACGATCACTAGACGTTTGCCGTTCTCGCGGCTGATCTGGTTCGGTCCCAGTTGCAGGTCTAGATTCGCAACCTGCGACAGCGGGATGAAGCCGATCTGATTGGCGCCCTGGGCCGCATTGGCAGGTACCGGGATCAGCAGGCTAGACATACCCGCCACGTCGGTGCGAACGGTCTCAGGCAGGCGTACCACCATGTCGAAGCGCCGATCGCCTTCATACAGCGTACCGGCCTGACGGCCACCCACCGCGATAGCGATCGAGTTCTGAACATCCGCGATATTTAGGCCGTAGCGCGCAGCTTTTTCACGGTCAATATTGATGGTTAGGACCGGCAGACCGGATGTCTGTTCAACTTTCACTTCCGACGAGCCCGGGACCGCTCTGAGCACTGCTGCGATCTTGTTGGCAGTATTGTTGAGCACGTCCATATCATCGCCGAAGACCTTCACAGCGACGTCACTACGCACACCCGAAATCAGTTCGTTGAAACGCAGCTGGATTGGTTGGGACAACTCATAGTTACTCCCTGGAATACCTTCAGCGGCTTTCTGCACTTCAGCGATTAGCTCATCACGTGACTTCTTGGGGTCCGGCCACTGGTCCTGCGGCTTGAGCATGATGTAGGCGTCGGAAGCGTTAGGCGGCATTGGGTCAGAAGCGATTTCTGCAGTACCCGACCGAGCGAACATCCGCTCTACCTCGGGAACCTGCGCCATCACCGCTTTCTCCAAGCGCTGTTGCATCTCTACGGACTGAGTGAGGCTCGTTCCAGGCACACGCATCGCCTGCATCGCGAAATCGCCCTCACTGAGGCTTGGGATGAACTCGCTACCCATCCGACTTGCCAGTACACCGCTGAGCACGACCAAGGCTACTGCGGCCGAGAAAGCGATGTTCCGATGTCCCAGCACCCATTGCAGAACTGGCTCATAGCGCTGTCGAGCTGTGCGCATGACCACGCCTTCCTCTTCCTTTACCTTGCCAGTGACGAACATGGCAATAGCTGCAGGAACAAAGGTAACGGACAGGATCATTGCTCCCAGCAGCGCCATCACGACGGTAAAGGCCATCGGGTGGAACATTTTACCTTCGACGCCGGTGAGGGCGAAGATCGGCAGGTACACCACCATAATGATTAGCTGACCGAAGATCAGCGGCCGGCGAGCTTCTCGCGCCGCAGCAAAGACCTCATGGAAGCGTTCGGTTTTGGTGAGCATGCGGCCATGCTTATGCTGCGCATGAGCCAGTCGTCGGATCGCGTTTTCTACGATCACCACAGCACCGTCGACGATGATGCCGAAGTCGAGTGCCCCCAAACTCATTAGGTTGGCACTGACCTTGTTGTTGAACATGCCTGTGAAGGTGAACAGCATGGACAGCGGGATCACCATCGCGGTGATCAGTGCAGCACGGATGTTGCCGAGGAACAGGAACAGAATGGCAATTACCAGAATCGCACCTTCCACCAGGTTCTTCTTCACCGTAGCGATGGCTTTTTCAACCAGATTGGTGCGGTCGTAAACGGTCACGGCCACCACGCCCTTTGGCAGGGTGCGGTTGATGTCCGCCAGTTTGGCGGCGACAGCTTGAGATACGGTACGGCTGTTTTCACCAATCAGCATGAACACAGTACCGAGCACGACTTCGCGGCCGTTCTCAGTAGCAGCACCTGTTCGGAGCTCTTTGCCGATGCTGACGTCAGCAACGCTGCTGATGCGAATCGGTGCACCATCCACGCTGGTGATCACGATGTTGGCGATGTCTTCGATGCTGCTTACCTGACCTGGCGCACGGATGAGCAACTGCTCACCATTACGCTCGATGTAGCCGGCGCCGACGTTGGCGTTGTTACTTTCCAACGCTGCGACCAGGTCATTGAGGGTCAGCTTGTAGGTAGCCAGGCGCTTTGGATCCGGCGCAACCAGGAACTGCTTGGCGTAGCCGCCGATGGTGTTGATCTCCGCTACACCCGGCACATTGCGCAGCTGAGGCTTGATGATCCAGTCCTGGATCACGCGCAGGTCGGTCGGGGTGTACGGTGTACCGTCCTCTTTGACCGCGCCATCTTCGGCTTCAACGGTCCACAGGAAGATCTCGCCGAGGCCGGTAGATACCGGACCCATGACGGCTTCTACACCGTCTGGCAGCTGTTCCTTCGCAACCTGCAGCCGCTCGTTGATTAACTGGCGGGCAAAGAAGATGTCAGTGCCATCCTTGAAGATCACGGTGACCTGAGACAGGCCAGAGCGAGACAGGGAACGGGTCTGCTGAAGGCCCGGGAGACCGGCCATGGCCGTTTCAACAGGAAACGTGATCCGTTGTTCGGTTTCCAAAGGCGAATAACCAG
This sequence comes from Pseudomonas sp. NBRC 111140, assembly GCF_001320885.1. Lineage (NCBI taxonomy): Bacteria > Pseudomonadati > Pseudomonadota > Gammaproteobacteria > Pseudomonadales > Pseudomonadaceae > Pseudomonas > Pseudomonas sp. NBRC 111140. Next base: position 17,595 of record NZ_BCBQ01000073.1, on the reverse strand, counting down.
GCGCTGCAGTGTTAATCTGCACCTGAACGTTGGTGATATCGGGTACCGCATCGATGGGCAGCTTTTGATAGCTGTAGATACCGATACCCGCCATGATCAGAACAGCGATCATTACTACGATGCGCTGCTCGATGGCGAATCTGATGATACGTTCAAACATGAGAAATCATCCTGTCAGTTCGCATCAGTGACCGTGTTCGGCAGAAGCTTTGCCGAGCTCAGACTTGAGTGTGAAGCTGCCACTGGTTGCTACCTGGGCGCCGGCTTCAATACCGTCGATGATTTCCACGTACCCATTGTCGCGACGACCCAGTTTTACCGGGCGGGTGTCAAAACCTTCTGGGGTTCGTACGAATACCGAGGGTTTGTCTTCAACGGTCTGCACTGCGTGCTCAGGGACCGCTACGGCAACTCGATCAGTCTGGGAAGTGACCGCAATGTTCACGAACAGGCCTGGACGCCAGGCACCGTTGGGGTTGGTCAAGGTGACGCGGACAGTAGCTGCACGGTTTTGCTCGCCCAGCAGGCTGCCGACATAACCCACCTTCCCTTCGACCTCGACGTTCATATCAGGCGAAGAGACTTTCACCGCACGACCAGTCGTGACCTTGCCCAGATCTGTAGGTGGGACGGCGAAGGTTGCCCAGACCTGGTTCAGGTCGGAAAGGATGAAGGCGTTGGTCGCCTCGCTAACGACTTCGCCAACGGTCAGGTGTTTCTCCACTACCACGGCGTCGAAGGGAGCTCGGAGTTCGTAACGATTACCGCCAACGGAGTTAACCGAGGCACCGATCGCGCCGACCTTCTGCTTGGCGTTGGCCAAGGAGATCTCCGCTTCTTGCAGCGCTTGGCGTGCTTGGAGGTAGTCTTGCTCAGCAGAGATCTTGTCCTGCCACAGCTGTTTCTCACGCTCAAAGGTCACACGCGCCAGTTCGACGCGACGCTGTGCGGCCTGTTGTTCACTGCGCAGGTCAGAGATCTGCTGGCTGGCGATTACAGCGAGGACCTGACCCTTTTTGACCGTCTCACCCAGGTCCGCCTGCACCGCTTCAACAACGCCAGGGACACGAGGAACGACGTGGGCAGTGCGGTCTTCGTCGAAGCGGATCTCGCCCGGGAAGCTCACGACAGTACCGAGATCACGAGGCGCTGCAGCTTCCAGGGCAACACCGGCTGCCTTGATCTGTTCAGCGCTGAGCGTCAGCTTGCCCTCTTCTTCACCACCCTCTTCGCTGTGGCCCTCTTCTCCATGACCCTCATCACCCTCCTCTATGGCGGCAGATGCGGCTTTCTTTTCGTCGCCATGACCGTCGTTAGCACCGTGCTCGGCGGTACTAGCGGCCTGCTGCTCGGAACTGTTGTTCCAGGCAAGGCTGCCAAATCCGAGGGCTGCCACAGCGGCTACCGCGAGGGCGATCTTGCGTTTATTATCCATTGCTACTCCTGCTGATCGTTGGCACCGGCTTGTTCAAGGCTGGGTGCCGAAGAAAATGTTTGGCCCGTTCAGCGAGCGCCGGCAGTTGAGCCGACTTCGCCATAAACCCTTTCCACCTGCGCACGCGCATTGGTCGCCGCTGCCAACGATTCGAGGTATTGGCCACGAGCGACGATCAAGGTGCGCTGGGCATCCAGCACTTCGATGAAGCCGAATTTGCCCATCTCGAAGCCGCGGGTTGCGGTCTCTACGGCTTGTTGGGCTGACGGCAGAATGGTCTTGTCGTAGGACTCGACCTCCTGCATTGCGGTGGACCACTGGTTCAACGCGGTTTGGGTTTCGGTGCGCAGGCGCAGCTCCACAGCATTGCGCTGGTCTCGGGCCTGATCGGCACGTCGAGAAGCGGAAAGAATGTTGCCTTGGTTACGATCAAACAGCGGCAGAGGCATAGACAGGCCCACAGTGTTGACCCGCTCGCGCACAGAGCGGTCGTACTGGCTGCCTACGCTGACAGTAAGATTCGGGATACGCTGAGCTTTCTCTGAACCGAGCGAGGCATCGCTCTTGTCGATCTGCACCACGGCCTGGCGCATTTCTGCGGTCTGATCGAGCTTTGCCAGCAGCTCTTCAGTCTGCGGTGGCAACCCCGGGGAGAGGGTTGGCGATTCGAGTCGATCAAAGACCGTGACCGAGCTCCCGGTAATTTGCGCGAGCTGCTGGTAAGCGGTCGTCTTTTCCGTTTCGGCACGTCGAACTTGAAGCTTGGCTTCGGCCAGTTGCACCTGGGCGCGGGTGGCCTCTACTGGGGACGATTTACCTGCGCGAACACGGCCATCGACGATGCGGAGGCCGCGCTCAGTCAGTTCGAGAGATTGTTTGGCCAGGTCAAGGCCTGTCTGGGCCCGCAACGCGGCGTAGAAGGCCTGTACGACGTCTGCACGCAGACCGTTCACGCGACGGTCCAACTCCAGCTGTGCGGCGGTCTGCCCGTAAGTGGCGACGTCGACACGAGCTCCTCGCTTACCCCCCAGCTCCAGGGTCTGGCTAAGCGACACGGTCGTCGTGCTGGTGTTACGACGGGTGTCTTCTACGTCGTACGAAATAGTGGGGTTGGGGATAAGCCCGGCCTGCTTGCGAGCACCATCAGCGATTCCAATCTCTTGCCTGGCCGCGGCCAGGTCAGGGTTGGCATCCATGGCCGTCGAAAGCGCCTGGGGCAAGCTGATGCTTTGAGCAAGTGCTTCTGGGGCCATCAACCCGGCCATGACCGCGCAAAGGGCGGCGATCTTCCAAGGAGTGACGGAGGTCTTAGATAAGACATTGCGGTTATACCGGGGCACTTTGATGGTCCTCGTGCACAAACTTCGATAAAGCTTGGCGAGAACGCCGAAACAGCTGCCAAGCCCCACTTGATTAGGTGATGGCACTCTAATGAGCGGTAGCTATCAGAGGGGTGGCTAGAAAATTACAATTTCGTAAGAAATCTCTGTAATGCCCGTAAATACTGGGAAAACCAACCCGGCACTATGATTTCGTTACAAGCAACGGAGATGGCAAACACGCGGTGTAGAAGCGCCAAATAGCTGGCAGATGACGAAATTGTAATTATCCTATCACCCTCCCGTTATCTTCGGCCTGCAAATATGAGCTCGCGCTACGCTAGGCGCACCGCCGGGTCAGAACAATTAACGACACCCGCGCAGGTAAACATAATAAAAACTGCCGTGAATCAAAGGAGCATCGGATGAAAATCAAAGTACCACTGTACCTGGCGGCAGTTTCTGCGCTGTCTGGAAGCTATGCTATTTCGGCACAAGCTGAAGACAAGCCCGAAGGCTTCATTGAAGGCAGCAGCCTTACAGTGCTGAACCGTAACTTCTACTTCAACCGTGATAACCGCGACAGCACCGCCCCCACTTACAACAGTGGCAAGGGCAATACCAACGGCTACTCCGAAGCCTGGGCGCACGCGATCATCAGCAAATTCAACTCTGGGTTTACCCAGGGTACCGTTGGCTTCGGCGTTGATGCCTTCGCCATGATCGGCCTTAAGCTCGACACCGGTGATGGTCGCAACGGCGGCCGTAGCTCCTTCGACGTGCTACCTGTTGATAACAAGGGTGAAGCTCGCGACGAATACACCAAGGTAGGCGGCGCAGCCAAGGTCCGCTTGTTCGATACCATCGTGAAAGTGGGTGATGTGTTCCCATCGACACCGGTGGTTGCATCCGGCGACTCTCGCCTGCTGCCTGAAAGCTTCCGCGGTGTGACCGTTGAGAACACCAGCATCCAGGGCCTCACCCTTCAGGGTGGTCGACTGCACGCCATGAGCCAGCCAGTCTCCAGTGACCTGAACGACAACTTCGTGACCTTCTACGGCGGCCCGGTCAACTCGCCATGGATCGGTTACGGTGGTGGTGACTACTCGGTCAACGACAACTGGACTGTGAGCGTCTATGCCAGCCAGCTGAAAGACGTCTGGAATCAGTACTACGCCGGCACCAGCGTGGTTTACCCGCTGAGCGACGATCTGGCGCTGATCGGTGGCTTCAACTACTACAAAGCCGTAGATGAAGGTAAGAAGCGCCTGGGTGAATTTGACAACAACATCTGGAGTGCCAAGGTCGGCGTGCGTTACGGTGCCCACACCCTGGCCCTGTCGCACCAGCGCAACAACGGAGACGACGATTTCGACTACCTACGTCAGTCGGACTCGATTTTCGTCGACAACTCCATCCAGTACAGCGACTTCAACTCGCCGAAAGAGCGTTCCTGGATGCTGCGCTATGACCTGAACTTCACCAGCTACGGCATTCCAGGCCTGACGTTCATGACCCGCTACGCCAGAGGCTCGGGCGCGGATTACTCGAACGCTAACCAGTTCTACATGCGCACTGACGACAACGGCAACCCGCTCGACAATCAGAAGCGTTGGGAACGTGACGTCGAAGTCAAATACGTTGTCCAAACCGGTCCGGCAAAAGATCTGTCCTTCCGGTTGCGCCAGGCAACAACGCGTGCCACTGCATTCGAATCTGATCTGGATGAAACTCGTGTAATCATCGAGTACCCGCTTTCGATTCTGTAATTCGCTAGCCGGACCAGTTATTCATTAGCTGGTCCTATTAGCACAACGAGCATTACGAATTCACCTTGAGAGGCTTAAGTGCTCCTTTGGTAAAAGGTGAATATTTGGCGCCCATTGGGCGCCTTTTTTTTGCCTAGAATTCAAGTAAGCGTTCGATTGTACGCATCGCATGTCGGTGAAGTTCATGACTACACCAATGACCAGTCTCCTCGATGTGAGCGACCTCGCCGTCATCTGAGCGGAACGAAGCCAGCACAAAGAAGAAAATAACCCAATACTTCATAAGGTCAAATCACCTGCTGGAGAGAGGGCCCGCAACTGTCAAACCCAAACCGCGACAAGATATACCGCTAGACTATCAACTGTATTACCTAGAAATTACAAATCCGTCATTTGAGCCCCGACGCGCTCATTTTGATTTACCATCCCTTTCAATAATGCCGGCGCGCGTGCGCGGTTAATTGCTCAGTGATATCGAGACAAAATCCCATGCGAATTCTGGTAATTGAGGATGAAGTAAAAACTGCGGAGTATGTGCGTCAAGGTCTGACGGAATGTGGCTATGTCGTAGATTGCGTCCACACCGGGTCAGATGGATTATTCTTGGCCAAGCAGCACGAATACGAGCTGATTATTCTCGATATAAACCTTCCAGAGATGGACGGTTGGCAGGTTCTTGAGTTGTTGCGGCGTAAAAATTGCCCTTCCCGCATCATGATGCTGACGGCGAGAAGCCGGCTGGCGGATAAGGTCCGGGGGCTGGAGAACGGCGCAGACGACTACCTGATCAAGCCATTTGAGTTCCCTGAGCTTCTGGCCCGGGTTCGCGCCTTGATGCGCAGGTCAGATCACCCCGCATCCGTAGAAGTCATTCGCGTCGCTGACCTAGAGCTTGATCAGAGCCGACACAGGGCATTCAGGGACGGTCAGCGCATAGACCTGACCACGAAAGAATTCGCGTTACTGCATTACCTGATGCGTAATACCGGTGTGGTGCTGAGCCGTACGCAAATTATCTCGCAGGTTTGGGATATGAATTTCGACTGCGACACAAACGTTGTAGAGGTGTCGATTCGAAGACTCAGAGCCAAGATAGATGACCCTTTCGAGACCAAGCTGATACATACGCTTCGGGGCGTAGGGTATGTGCTCGAAAAGCGATAATTGCCAAGATCTCTCGTACCGAAAATCAGTTATATACTCCCGTCGCTTGCGAGCTTGAGCTTTCTGTCTACGATCCGCGGCGCTGATTCCTCACCCAACAAATGAGGTAGGCTGTACATGAGGTATAGCATTTATTATCAGCAGGTTTCGCAAGGTCAATCGCATGCCAGGATTGATGCCTGTCCAACTGAAATTATCTTCAACAGCGACCATGGCTTAGCACTTATTCCGTGCGTCGGTGATGTTATCAATCTCCCCTCTACGGCGGTCAAAGGAGGGGTATGCGGCGTCGTTAGATCAAGGATTTTCAATTATCTACGAGGCCCAGAAGATCTGTACTGCCACGTCAATATTCTTGTTGAAGAGGCGGGCATTGGGCGGACGGATCATCGACCCCAGTCGATGCGGTGATCTGGTGTACCGGATTCAAGCCGGCGCTGGGGCACTTGGTGCGTCTTGGTGTAGTCACTGAAGGCGGTCGCGTCGAAGTTACAGGTACACGTGCGGTGAATGAGCCTGGCCTTTGGCTGGTGGGTTATGGCGAGTGGACAGGTTCTGCCTCGGCGACCTTGATTGGAGTGACCCGTACAGCCCGTAGCACCGCTGCTGAGATTGAGCAGTTTTTGGTGAAGGTGGAGACCTGAGTTCCCCTATTTCCAATGTGAATATCCGGAAATCCGGAGGCGCCTTGTTTGGATAGGCGGTCATGTACGGCCCAACTCCCGAGCATTGCTCGGGAGTTGCCTAAGGCGATCAGTCCTGTAGGGGTACCTTTCGCTGATAGCCCATGGGCGTAAGCGATCTACTCTTTTTGGATATCAACAATCGTCGCCGCGCTGCCCTCCATCCGGAAATCAAACGCTACTTTGTCTCCCACCTTCAATTGTTCGAGCTGCTGCGCAGAAGCTTTGAAGCCCATGGTCATGGCTGGCCATTTCAATGCCGGCACCGGTCCATGTGCCAGGGTCACTTTACCGCCCAAGGCGTCAATAGCCTTTACCGTACCTTCAGCGTGAGCAGCAGGTGCTGATGGGGCTTCCTTCATATCCATTCCGTCCATGTTCATTCCGACCATGGAGTCTTGGGCTTGCGCGCCTGATGCGAAGGCAACGAACAGTGCAACATTGAGGTAGAGCTTTTTCATTGGATGTCTCCTGGTTTGGAATCATGGGTTACTGCAAGTTCGCGGCGCCGTATTAGCCAATACGCTGCGGGAATCACAAAGAGAGAGAGCAACGGCGCCGTCAGCATGCCGCCTACCATCGGTACGGCGATGCGACTCATCACTTCGCTGCCTGTCCCGCTGCTCCAGAGAATGGGTAACAAGCCTGCAACGATAACTGCCACTGTCATCGCCTTCGGCCGGATGCGCTGCACCGCGCCCTCGCGAATGGCTTCCAGAAGTGCAACTTGCGTGCGCTCGCTATTGGCTTGCCGTTCAGACCAAGCGTTGTTCAGGTAGATCAGCATGATCACTCCGAATTCCGCCGCGACCCCGGCCAGGGCAATGAAGCCAACACCGGTGGCCACCGACAGATTGAAACCCATCAGGTACAGCAACCACACGCCACCGGTGAGGGCGAAAGGCAGGGTGCCCATAATCAGCAGCGCTTCGCCGAGGCGGCCAAAGGTCAGGTAGAGCAGGACGAAGATGATTGCTAGGGTCGCCGGCACCACCCAGGCCAACCGTGCGTTGGCGCGCTCCAGATACTCGAACTGCCCTGAATAGCTCAGACTCACTCCTGGATCGAGCTTCACATCGCTATCAACTGCCTGACGCAAGTCAGCGACCACAGACGACAGGTCACGGCCCCGCACGTCGATGTACACCCAGCCAGAGGGTCGGGCGTTTTCGCTCTTAAGCATCGGCGGGCCTTCAGCGATTCGCACATTTGCCACGGTACCGAGGGTGATCTGGCCCCCTTGTTCGGTGTAGATCGGTAGCTGACGCAGGGCGTCGACTGAGTCGCGCCATTCGCGGGGATAGCGCACGCTGATCGGGTAACGCGCCAACCCTTCGACCGTCTCACCGATGGTTTCGCCACCAATGGCGCCGGCGACAATGGCCTGCACGTCGGCGATGTTCAAACCGTAACGGGCAGCAGCCTGGCGGTCGATGTCGAGATCGACGTATCTCCCTCCGGTCAAACGCTCGGCAAGGGCTGAAGTCACGCCAGGTACAGACTTCGCTACCCGTTCGATAGCCAAGGTCGTGCGGTCGATCTGCGCCAGGTCGCTGCCGGCCACCTTTACGCCAATCGGGCTCTTGATACCGGTGGCGAGCATGTCGATTCGGTTGCGGATTGGCGGAATCCAGATGTTGGTCAGGCCCGGTACGCGTACGGTCCGGTCGAGTTCCTCGACCAGTTTTTCGCTGGTCATTCCTGGCCGCCACTGATCCTTGGGCTTGAGCCGCACGATGGTCTCGAACATCTCCAACGGTGCCGGGTCGGTGGCTGACTCCGCGCGACCGGCCTTGCCGAACACACTGGCGACTTCTGGCAACGTGCGGATCAGTCTATCGGTGCGCTGCAGCAGCTCCGAGGCCTTTTGCGCCGACAGGCCTGGCAGGGCCGAGGGCATGTACAGCAGGTCACCTTCGTCCAGCGGCGGCAGGAATTCTCCACCCAGGTGGCTCAATGGCCACAGGCTGCTGAGCAAGATCGCCAGCGCGCCCAACAGCGTCAACCACGGCCTACGCAGTACGACCTCAAGCGCCGGCCGGTACACGCGAATCAGCCCACGGTTGAGTGGATTACGCTGCTCGGCAGGCAATGGCCCACGGATCCAGTAGCCCATTAGCACCGGCACCAATGTCACGGCTAGCCCCGCCGCGGCCGCCATGGCGTAGGTCTTGGTGAACGCCAGGGGTGCGAACAGCCGTCCCTCCTGGGCCTGCAAGGTGAACACCGGCACGAACGACAGGGTGATGATCATCAGGCTGAAGAACAGCGCCGGCCCGACCTCCACGGCGGCATCTGTCATGACCCGCCAGTGCTCGGCTCCTCTCAGCACCTGCCCCGGATGACGGGCATGCCAGGCCTCGACCCGTTTGTGCGCGTTTTCGATCATCACCACAGCGGCATCGACCATTGCGCCAATGGCGATGGCAATTCCGCCCAGAGACATGATGTTGGCGTTGATGCCCTGGTGCCGCATGATGATCAGCGCGATCAGCACCCCCACCGGCAATGACACGATCGCAACCAGCGACGAGCGCAGGTGCCACAGGAAGGCCGCACACACCAGTGCGACCACGATGAACTCCTCGATCAACTTGTGACTGAGGTTGTCTACGGCGCGGTCGATCAATTGGCTGCGGTCATAGGTAGTCACCAGCTCGACGCCGGCGGGCAGGCTTTTCTTCAGTGTTTCGAGCTTTTCCTTCACACGGGTGATGGCTTCCCGGGCATTCTTGCCGCTGCGCAGGATCACCACGCCGCCCACGGCTTCGCCTTCGCCGTCCAGCTCCCCGATGCCCCGCCGGGCTTCCGGCCCGAGTTGTACTCGGGCGACGTCGCCCAGCGTCACCGGTGCACCGTTGGCAGCCAAGCGCAGGGGGATGGCGCGAAAGTCGTCCAGCGTCTTCAGGTAGCCCGAGGCCCGCACCATGAATTCCGCCTCACCTTGTTCCAGCACGCCACCGCCCGTTTCCTGATTGGCCTTGCCGATGGCGTTTGCGACCTCGCCCTGGGTGATGCCGAGACTGGCCATACGCAGCGGGTCGAGTACCACCTGGTACTGCTTGACCATGCCGCCAATGCTTGCCACTTCAGCGACATCCGGTACGGTCTTGAGCTCAAAGCGCAGGAACCAATCCTGCAGGCTGCGCAGCTGTGCCAGATCATGCCTGCCACTGCGGTCGACCAAAGCGTACTGGTAGATCCAGCCAACGCCTGTGGCGTCCGGCCCAAGTGCTGGTTTGGCTGAGGCAGGCAGGCGCGACTGAACCTGGCTCAGGTACTCCAACACGCGTGAGCGTGCCCAGTACACGTCGGTGCCATCTTCAAACAGCACGTAGACGAAGCTGTCGCCGAAGGCAGAAAAGCCACGTACGGTCTTGGCGCCCGGTACCGAGAGCATCGTGGTGGTCAGCGGATAGGTGACCTGGTTTTCGACGATCTGGGGTGCTTGCCCTGGGTAGGAGGTACGGATGATCACTTGGGCGTCCGACAGATCGGGCAAGGCATCGATCGGCAGGCTGCGCAGCGAAAATATCCCCCAGGCCACCAGGAACAAAGTGGTGAGCAGAACCAGTATGCGATTGCTCACTGACCAACGAATCAGTTTTTCGATCATGGCTGGCCCTCCAGCGCATTGATCTGCTCGATGACCATGCCGTCGTCGCGCTCCCGAACACCAAAGCGGATACGTTCACCCACCTTGAGCCCAGTAATCAGCGTGGGGTCGGCCACATGAAAAGTCATGGTCATCCCAGGCATTCCCAGGGTGACGAAAGGCCCATGGGCGATGGTCAGCTGATTACCTTCAATTTGCACGATTCGACCGTCTGCTTCATGCAGCTCGGGCGGTTGCGAGGCGGCCGGTGAGTCCGAGGCGGTGGTCGCCTCGATGCCTTTGAGGCTGGCTTCGGAGTCGATCAGGAACTGTCCGGATGCCACGACTTTTTGCCCGGCCTGCAGGCCTTTCAAGATGGTAACCTGGCCGCCGTTCTCCTGGCCTAGCAGCACTTCCACTGGGCGGAACCGGCCTTGGTCTTCGGCCACCATCACCAGATCACGTTTGCCGGTGCGGATTACGGCCTCGGCAGGTAGCAGCAGGCTGTCATCGGCGTTTTCGCCTGGGCGCAGCGCAACCTGCGCGGTCATTCCCGGCCGTAGCCGACCATCTTTGTTGGGCAGCTCAATACGCAGGCGCAAGGTACGGCTTTGCAGGTCTGCATCCGCGAGCAGAGCTGTCAGTTTGCCTAGAACGGTCTCGCCGGGATAAGCCGGCAAGTGGGCCTCTACTGCTTGCCCCTCGTGCAGGCCACTTGCCTGAGCTTCCGGCACAGCGGCTTCGAGCCACACATTCGCAATGCCATTGATACGTGCCAGAGTTGCGCCAGGTGTCACGGTCATTCCTGGACGCAGATCCAGCGCCTGGATGACCCCGGCACTCGGCGCGACCAGTGTCACCTGGTTCTGCACCTTGCCGCTGCGTGCGACCCGGTCGACCAGTTCACCCGGCATACCGGCCAGCAGCAGGCGCTGGCGTGCTGCAGCTAGCAACTGCACATCACCCAAGTGGCGCAGCGCGAGAAACTCTTCCTGCAGACCAGCCCATTCCGGAGCCAGTACATCCGCCAGAGGCGCGCCTTTGGCCACCACATCCCCTGTGGCTCGGCCATAGGTGCGCTCGACGAAGCCTGCGGTGCGTGCCTGGAGTGCACTGAAATCCCGCTCATCGAAGGCCAGTACGCCGCTGACCTGCAGGCTGCGCTGCAGCCGGCCACGGCTCACCGTCGCTAGGCGTACCCCAAGGTTCTGTTGTACGCCTTGGCTGATTTGCACCGTTGGCTGCACGGGATCTGTGCCTTCTTCGGCGTATTTCGCTACCAGTTGCATGTCCATGAACGGCGACTTGCCGGGCGCTGGGAAGTGTTGCTGCGGGTACATCGGGTCGTACCAATACAATGGCTTCTGTTCCGCTGTTGCTGCGGGTGCTTGTGCAGGTTGCCCAGGATGCCCCAGCCAATAGCCTGTCCCGGTGCCAATGGCCAGGGCGAGTGCTGTGATCAAACCGATAGACGTGTTGTTCATGCACGCACCTCTCCATATACGAAGTGCAGGCGAGCGGCGGTCGCCGCTAGCTGCCCTTGCAGGTCGATATCCTGTAACCGTGCCTCGATGCGCTGACGCCGCGCTGTGACTACCTCTTCCAGCGCCGACTTGCCTGCCCGGTAGTCGGCCAAGGCCAGGCTGACGCGTTGTTCGGCCAGCGGCAGCAAGGTTTCGCGGCTGCGCGTCACCGCCCTTTGCAGGCGTTGGTATTCCGCCAGGTCAGCTTCGAGCTGCGCGGTGTGTTCACGCAGTGCCGCTTCCTGTTCGTCCTCCAGTTGCCGCACCTGGGCCTGGCGAGCGGCGATCATCGGGTCCTGCCGCGACCCGCTGAACAGCGGTAACTGGAAACTGACCTGCAGGCTGACCATGTTGCTGAATTCAGGCCCGCGGCGTTGGTAGTCAACCTGCCAGCCCCAATCTGACTTTTTCTCGGCGATGGCCTGCTGCACCTGAGCTTGGGCTTCACGGGTCATGGCCCCGTAGGCGGCCAACTCCGGATGGGCGTGTAGGGTGTGCAGGTAGTCAGGTGCGCGTACCGGCCACTGCGGAAACGTCGGCGCTTGTAATGCGTCGGCATCCTGTCCGATCCAGCGTTTAAGTGCGGCGCGGGCCTGGGTGGCTTGGGTCAGTAGTTGGTCCTTCTGCTCTTCCAGCTGCGCGGCCTCCTGGCCCGGGGCCAGGGCGTCGGCGGAAGCGCCGCCCCCTGCGGCCAGGCGTGCACGTACCGCCGCTGCCAGCAGGCGGTTCTCGTTGAACAGATTGTCGAACTGCTGCAATTTGCGTTGCAGGGTGTACGCGGTAATCCAGGCTTGTGCCGTGGCTGCACGCACTTTCAGACGCTCGAACAGCGCTTCGGCATCCGCCCGCTCGACCGTGGCCTGAGCGGTTTCGACCCGCGCTTTTCGTTTGTCGCGGTTGGGCACCTCCTGAGAAAGGCCGACCACCTGCATGGTCATGAAGTCTCGGTTGGTACTCCATCGATCGCTGCCATCCACGGGCAGGTTCTGCACACCGAGATTCAATCGTGGATCTGGCAATTCACCCGCAGGCACAACTGAGTGACGTGCTGCGGAAGCCTGTTCTTGGCGTGCTTGAAGCGAAGGTGCGTTGCGCTCGGCGAGTTGCAGCGCATCGTCCAGCGTGAGCGAATTCGCCTGCGCGGATAGCACCGGCAGCAGGAGTGTCAGGGCGGCAGCAAGCATCCGCCCTGAATGGGAACATAGGGGAGTCATGAAGATGATTCCTCGAAAAAACCAGCGCATAGGCGCGTGTCATCGTTCAGCCGCCGAGGCAGAACAATGGTGTGAGTTTTACGAAAGAATCAGGCCCGAGGAGGGCGCCAGTGATCGGGGGGAGCCCTGGTTAGAAGGCTTTGACCGTAGGTATCGACGGGACGTGGAGTGGCGAAGGTGAGTGCGGGCTCGACCATGCTGACCTGCAGTGTGCTTGCAGTTCTACATTCCTGACCGACTTTACAGGCTTTGGATGAGTGTTGGTTGGGCTCTCCGTTGTCTTGATCCTGGCAACAATCGTGGTCCATGCCTGCCATCATATCCATGCCCTGAGACTGCATCGGGCATGGTTCTATGGGTGAGTCGATTCCCGCCATCCCATGGAGAGGAAGCGCGCCCACGAGCATCAACATAGTTAGCAGTCGTAGGAATCGAATCATGATGGTCGAGTGTAGGCCAAAGCGGTTAGCGCAACATTAACGACGCGTGCGATTGTTAGCCGTTCGGTGCGCGGCAGGAAAAACGAAATTGAATGCTGTAACCCCTTCGGACGAGGTGCACCAGACTTTTCCATCATGTGCTTTGACGATGGAGCGGGTAATGGCCAGACCAAGCCCTGCATTGCTAGGTCCTCCTTCTCGCCTTGCCGGATCGGCCCGGTAGAAGCGATCAAAAATCTTGTTGATGTGTTGCGTGTCAATGGCGGACCCGCCGTTTTTGATCGTGAGGGTTACCTTGTCTGCTGCTTGCTGAATTTCTACCGAGATCTCGCTCCCGTCCGGCGTGTATCGCACGGCATTCGAGAGAACGTTGGATACAGCTCGATCAATCATGAGCCTGTCTCCGGAGATGATGCCTTTCCCTTGAAGCGTGAGGCGTATGTCGCGATCGTCGGCCAGCAACTGGTAGTACTCGAAGAGTTTGGCAACAAGGTCATGAAGCTGGATGTCCACCTGCTCAGGGATGATGAGGCCGTTGTCTGACTTGGCGAGGAAGAGCATGTCATCGATCATGCGTGACATCCGCTTCAGATCTTCCAGGTTTGAATACAGGTTCTCTTCATACGCGTCGACATCGCGCTTCCGGGACAGCACCACTTCGGTGTGCGTTAACAGGTTACTGACAGGCGTTCGCAACTCATGCGCGATATCGGCTGAGAAATTTGATAGACGAACGAAGGCATCTTCCAGGCGTGCGAGCATCCCGTTGAAGGACAAGATCAGTGTTTGCAGTTCGAGTGGTACAGGCTCCAGCGGGATTCGCTCTTGAAGTGACCTGGCAGATATGGACGTCGCAACCTTCGTAATTTGTTCGACGGGGCGTAGGCCACTTTTCGCGACCAGCCAGCCTATACCAGCACTGACCAACGCACTAATAACCAAACCAATCGCAAACCACCGCTGGAGGGTTTCGAAGAAGTGCGCATGGCTGGTGATATCCAGCATCAGCATGACGGTGCCGAGAGCTGGTTGGCCCTGGATCGCAACGTCAGCGGTGATACCGCGGAAATTATGGTATTCGTCCTGCCATTCCCACACCTCTTCCTTGTCAGCGCGCTTGTAGTGGTCTGGAATTTGTACGGCTTTGAGATCTGAAAATAGTACCTCACCCTGTGAGGTCAGCACCTCTGCCGTCAGATCCTGATGAGCACCCAGCAATGCGCGGAGTTGTGGTCTCAACTCTTCCATTCCCGTTCCAGGTGCCTGGATTGACAGAATGTGTCTCGTTGACTCCAGCTTCTCGGACAGCGCTTGTTCATCGAGCATGCGGAAGTGATGCTGGCTCAGCATGTTGAAGCTGATGCCCGCGACCACAAGAACAGCAATGACCGCGAACATGATCATCAGAGTCAGGCGCTTTACGAGCGAGGACCGGGACAAAATCACTCCGGGGCATCCATCATGTAGCCCATTCCTCGAGCTGTGTGAATGAGCTTAGGAGCAAAGTCATCATCAATCTTTGCCCGTAGCCGTCGTATCGCAACCTCGATCACATTGGTGTCGCTGTCGAAATTCATGTCCCACACCTGGGAAGCAATCAGAGATTTGGGGAGCACTTCACCACGCCGGCGCATCAAAAGTTCCAGAAGTGAAAACTCTTTAGCAGTAAGGTCCATTCGCTTGCCACCTCGAGTAGCTCTTCGTTTGAGGAGGTCTACCTCAAGATCCGCCATTCTCACAGTGGTCTGGGCTGCTGTGCTGGTGCCCCTGCGTAGTAAAGTCCGCACACGAGCGAGCAGTTCTGAGAAAGCAAAGGGTTTGATCAGGTAGTCATCGGCTCCCAGCTCAAGGCCCTTCACTCGATCATCCACCCCATCTCTGGCAGTCAGAAACAATACAGGGACGTCTTTGCCGGCTGCGCGGACCATTCGCAAGACTTCCCATCCTTCTAGCCCCGGCATCATCACGTCGAGTATCAGCAGGTCATAGCTTTCGCTCAGTGCATGTTGAAGGGCATCGGTACCCGTGAGGACCCGGTCAACAGTGAATCCCGCCTCTGCAAGGCCCTGTTGTAAATAAGCACCGGTTTTCGGTTCATCCTCAGCTACGAGTAGTTTCATGTGCTCAGCCTTCAAAAGGTGTACACACCCAGTGTGCAGCAAAAAAGTGAGCAAACCAGAAGCTGACGTAAAAGTAATGTTGGGATCAGCCAGCTGTCAGGGCCTGCCGTCTACGGTCATTGAAGACGGGCATTGCAGTCACGCCTGCCGTTATCGGTAGCAATGGTTTCAAACCACCTGATGGAGATAGTCCCGTGAAATCGATCAGACTTTTGCTTGTGGCTACATCTATGCTGCTGTCGTCGGCCGTTTTTGCTGAAGGTGGGAGCGATCGAGCAATAGAGCGGATGCAGCAGCTTCGCGACAAAGCCGAAGCAGTTCTGGTGAGGGCTGAAAAAGCTGAGCCCGGCCAACGACATGTGCATATGAAAGAGCACATGTCCATGCTTAAGGACCTGATGGGCCAATTGCACCAAGATCACCCCAAAGCGGGTATGTCCAAAGAAGATCACCTGGCGTGGATGGAGAAACACGACAAGATGGTTGATGACGTACTCAGTCAAATGGTTCGTGAACACAAATTGATGATGGCGGACAAGGAGTGTCATCCATAGCCCAGGATTCGTGGCCGTTCCCCCTCTGCTCCTTTGGCCTATCGGCGCCCACACGGCGCCGTTTTTTTTGTGGGCCGCATGAAGCTGACGGAACTGTAATGCCGAGCTCAGCTTTCTGAAAGCGCAGCCTGGCTAATGTGACCCCAAGCCTGAACTCCATGGGCCGCACAGTAATCCGCCGAGGAACAACAGATGAACTCGATCAAAGCTCTCGTAATGGTTATCACTTTTGGAATGGCTGGCCTTGCTCTGGCTGAAGGTGGTGGCGACCGTACCTTTGCGAAAATGGAGGCTGCCCGCCAAACCGCCACTGAGGCGTATCAGCTTGCACAGCAGAAGACCGACAAGGCGCCGATGGCAAGCCAAAGCCATAAACACGGGCAGCATGAGAACTGCTAATCCGAGCTTACAGAAATGTAATCACTCGGGAATCTTTTATGTGGCAGTTTCAAATCGCTTTCTCCCACTGTGGCTTGCGCTTTCGAGCAAGTCCATAAGACTTGTGGGACCCCCAAGGAAGCCGGGTCTGCGATCGAGCGGCCCGGATATCAGCGAATTATCTGACTGACTGGACACTACGGCATGCACAGCAAAACCACGAGACGATCTTTCGTCAAAGGCCTGGCCGCTACTGGACTACTGGGTGGACTGGGCATGTGGCGCGCGCCGGTCTGGGCTGTGACCAGCCATGGCCAACCGAATGTTCTGACAGGCACCGATTTTGATCTCTACATCGGTGAGCTACCGGTCAACATCACCGGAGCAACTCGCACAGCCATGGCAATCAATGGATCGTTGCCGGGGCCGATCCTTCGTTGGCGGGAGGGAGACACAGTCACGCTCCGCGTACGCAACCGCTTGAAACAGGACACTTCTATCCATTGGCACGGCATCATCCTGCCAGCGAACATGGATGGTGTGCCTGGTCTGAGCTTTCATGGCATCGCACCCGATGGCATGTATGAGTACAAGTTCAAGGTCCATCAGAACGGTACCTACTGGTACCACAGCCACTCCGGGCTCCAGGAGCAGGTCGGGGTGTATGGCGCCCTAGTCATCGACGCGAAAGAGCCTGAGCCGTTCACCTATGACCGGGACTACGTGGTCATGCTCAGCGACTGGACGGATGAAGACCCTGCACGTGTGCTGTCCAAGCTCAAGAAGCAGTCTGACTACTACAACTACCACAAGCGCACCGTGGGCGACTTCGTCAACGACGTAGGCGAGATGGGATGGTCGGCTGCGGTGGCGGATCGGAAAATGTGGGCTGAGATGAAAATGAGCCCTACCGACCTCGCTGACGTAAGTGGTTACACCTACACCTATCTGATGAACGGCCAGGCCCCGGACGGTAACTGGACGGGCGTGTTCAAACCGGGCGAGAAAATCCGCCTGCGCTTCATCAACGGCTCGGCCATGACGTATTTCGATGTGCGAATTCCCGGCCTGAAGATGACGGTTGTCGCAGCGGATGGGCAGCATGTCAAACCCGTTGCGGTCGACGAGTTCCGCATCGCCGTTGCCGAAACCTACGACGTAATTGTTGAGCCGGAAGACGAGCAGGCTTACACCATTTTTGCTCAATCCATGGATCGCACAGGCTACTCCAGAGGCACTTTAGCCCTTCGCGAAGGTATGCAAGCTGCAGTTCCGGCAGTTGATCCTCGCCCTCTCATTTCAATGAGCGATATGGGTATGGATCACGGCAGCATGGCTGGCATGGACCACGGCAAGATGGCTGGGATGGACCAAGGCAGCATGGCTGGCATGGACCACAAC